>NZ_DAOSEH010000056.1:0-16280 GCF_035363035.1 Mesotoga sp.
GCAGGACTTTCACGTTTTCACCTCCATAGAGAAAAGCCCCTCGATGAGGGGCTTCTATTCAAAGTTTAAAGAGGGTTTCCTTGACTCTGGCGAAGGCTTCGGCTATGGGCAGTATCTGAATATCATCTTTGGTTATAGCTTCGATCTCGCTGGAATCTATAACGCCGGTCGTGCCGATTATGACTTGCGTTGTCACCGTCGAATAATTGCTGAGGCTATCCAGGAGTTTTGCGGCGTCTACTTTTCCCTTCGTATCGCAACTGACGGCCTCAAGGAGGAAGGGGAGTTTGACCGTCTGAAAGGAGAAGACGATGAATTTTGGAGAGATATCCGAGAGGATGTTGGTCTGCTTTCCGCCGGTCCAGAGAGTCATGAGAGAATCGAGGAAGATGGAGAGTCTTCTGTTGCGTTCAACGACGGGTATTTCCGTGGCTTTGTCTTTGATCTCTGAGGAGTCGAATTTACCGACTCTGTCGAGTTCTATAAGACCTCCGCCTCTCATGAAAGTGGAGTATATTTCGGTTTCAACCATATTTCCGCCCTTGTCGCTGGCCTTTCTCGTCTTGGTCAGTAGATCGCGGTCTCCGCGGTATGGAAAGAGAGACACGAGTGGGGCGATTCTTACGGGCGATGTTCTTTTGCGATTGTCTCCGGTAACGGCTATCATGTAGCCGAAGAGATCATCGTCGATGTAGCTGGCCGGATCTCCAAGCGTGGTTTCGACTTCTCCGTCGACCGGTGTTGAGAGGGCTTCTCCGACTTCTTCGAATCTCTCTCTAATCCCGTGACGTTGGCACTGACCGGAGATGTAGTTCAGCGCGCTGCCGTCGGGGGTGATAATTTTCTTGGCCGTTTGAATGTTTCCTTCTGTGAAGCCCGCGTTGGGGTTGCCCATAGAGATTTTGGAGAGCGAACCCCAGGTCAGGCACTTAACCTGCAACTTTTTCACCTCCATTTTTCGAGGATGCATATTTTCTAGCAAGGTACTTGTTAACCGCGAAGATCACCAGAAGAGCTTTAGGTTTTTTCCAGCTGTCCTCGCTCAGGATTCTTATGAACTCTTCGGGAACGGTGATCTTCCAGTCTTCCTTCGCGTACTTGAATTCCAGATCCGAAAGCGTCAGTAGAAGGTCTTCGAGAGACCGGCTGTTGCGTAGAGAGTAGAGGTCTCCGAAGCTGTCGGCTTCGAAAACGGCGTTGCCGACGATCTCTCCGGCCTTCTTGCAGAGATCTATCGTTTCCTGATCCAAGCCGTTCACTCCTTTCACGGTATTTGTCGCGACGATCATTTCATACAAGTATCTAATTGATCTCTCCAGTTCGAATATCATGAACTGGAGCCTCTCTTCGATCGGTTTGAAGGTCAGTATCATTCTGGCCATCTCTTCACGCCTGGAAGTGTCTACGAGCGGTTGTTTTATCACGACGAAGGAATCCATGAAGGCCGAGAAATCGCCTCCGAGAGATTCGCCGGTTTTCAGGAGCTCCATGAGTTCATCGACACTTTCGAAGGAGTTGAAGCTCAGAAAAGTGTTCGTGTTTCCGTTGTTTGAGACCTGCATTGTCCTGTACGTCGCCCGGGGGATGAACCGGGTCTTTTCGAACAGCGTGTGGAGCACGAGGATAAGAGATTCGAAGGGTTTTACCGGAAAGAATTTGGCCCTGACTTTCATGTTGCTCCAGCCGCCGGCTTCGGAAATATCCTTCATCCATCTGTAGGTTTTGTCAGTCTCTTCGAGATCCTTTCCCTGGGGGAACAGGTAGGTTATGACATACTCCTGACCTTCTCTGTATGATGTGTAGAACAGCGCCAGTCCGGACATGATTCCCAGGAACAGGCAGTCGAGACAGATCTCGCCGCTTCCCGAACCGTGGCTGAAAAAGCTCTGGAAATTTTCCGCCTTCACAGCCAATGGATCGGCGAGAAGGGAGAGTTTCTCGAGAGTTGAGACGCGTGAATTGCAGAAGCTGCAGACTTTGCTGCCGGGTTTCTTATCTTGCAGGAATTTGTCGAGTTTTTCGATCTGGTTGTACTGTTTCAAGAACGGTCTGACGCTTGGGGCCCAGGGCTTTCCATTTTTGTTGAGGAGTTCGGGCAGAGCTCTGGAGAGTATTTCCTTCTTTGTGCTGGAGGTTTCGAAGGTATCGCCCCTGATCAGAGCATCAGGGGCGAACTTACGTATGGCTATGGCTCCGGCCTGTTGCCAGAAGTTCCGGGTGAGGATTTTCATGATTTCACCTCTGTGGTTAATCGTTGTCTTCGCAGTTGCTGCATACGTTTCTCCCGTTCTGAATGAAGCAACCGCCGCAATCGCAGAAGGCTCCCTTGCACCAGCAGGTAGCGCACGGATCGCCTGGAAAGTCGCAATTGTAGCCTTCATCGAATGCTAGTTCTTCATCGTCGAAATCGAATTCAGGCAAATTATCACCTCCTTCCTTCTGATTTCTCTTGACTAAAGCGAGGACTCAGAATGTGTAATTCTGAGATTTGAGACCGTTGGTGATGAAGTCGTTGAGATTCTCAACGGAGTCAAGAAGTATTTCCCAGGAGCTTATCATATTTTCTGTCAGATCGACTATTCTGCTCACGCTGTTAATGGTCTCGATTACGCAGTAGACTTCTTTGAATGTCCTGAATGTTCTGCTGGCCTGCTCGATTACTTTGGTGGTCTCTTCGATCGTGACCAGGAAGGTATCGACTTCCTCGGCCAGCAGCTCGGTGAATTCTCTCGGCTCTTCGATCAACTCTTTGAGCATAATCAGTATTCCGATACGCTTGTCTATGAATGAGATCTGTGCAGTCAGACTGTCTCTTTTTATTTCGTAGACCTTCGTCTTCGTTTCATCGAGTTCCTTAAGTTCACCGGTGAGCTTTTCCTTTTCAAGTCTTTCAGCCGTTATTAGGCTTTCCACAGAGTCAACGATTCTTTCCAGATCTCTGAAGCTTGCCCTAAAGTTTTTCTCGATTTTCGGACGCATGCGGGACAGGCTTTTGAAGTCCTCGTAGATGCTGTCCATAAGCTCGACCTGTTTTTCCAGAAGTTCCGAAGTTTGCTCAGTTGAGTTCAGCTGATCGGTGTAACCTTTCAGCGCGATGACTTTATCCAGTGCGCTGTCGATGAAGTTGTACACATCGGTTATGTCTTTGTACATTATCCGATCAACCGTTTCCTCGACTCTTTCACCTATCTCGCCGATCTGGAGACCGCCAGCGACAAGAGAGACAGACATGAAAACTACCAGTGCAAGAAACAGGGCCTTTTTCACCCGATCACCTCCATGTGCAAGTTGTCTATTGTCTTTCTTGAGAATCCGGGGATAGTAGATGGAAAGGTGTTTCTAGATTCAAAACTGTTATAACCTGTGTTTCCTGATAATCCGAGGGTGAAGCGACTCTGGTGATCTGCTCTTTGAACTCTTTCATTCTCACAAACACATCATTCCAGGATTTCTGATCTTCCGGGGCGATATCTGTCTTCTTCTCACAGGCTGTCACAAGAAGCACAGCGAAGACAATCAAAACAAACAGGATGCAGGTAATCACTTTCCTCAAGCCTCCACCTCCTCTGTCACCACTGATATAGATACACTTTCTTGAACCGCAACGATTCAATTCATCTCAACCCGCGATCCATCGAGCTTCACCAGCTTTTCGACGTCGATCCTGATATTCAATCTTTCCAGTAGTTGCCTTATGAAACCGAGAAGACTTTCAGCTTCTTTCAGAGGGTCTCCGTCGATCCCGCAATTTATGAATAGCACTGTGAGGCAAAAGCCTCCATTAGTCCATCTGCCAATCTGTAGTTTTGTTTCAATTTCGAATTTTCCTCTGTCGAGAGCTTCCCAAAGCCTTTCTTTGAGGTAATTTACGGCAACTTCTGACGCCTTGCCTTTGAAATAATATGAGAGCTCCAGAACGATCACTCCTTCGGGGACCTGCGTAAGGCCTTCAAGTGATATAAGTACACTTTAAATGTCTCTAGAGATTTCTAGAAGAGATAAAGCTGATTGGATGAGGGTTCTGAATTAATCAGCAAGGCTAAAAACACTGTCTCGTAGCTCTTAATTCCCACTCCTGGATATGAGAGGATTTCTCTGAATCTCGTTACTTTTGTCAATGATTCGATGACTCTGCTTGAAATGGCCCGGGTGAGCCCAAGTTTCTGGAGAGCGGAGATATCCAGAGAATAAAGTCTTGACAGCATACGCTTCTCAGTCTCAGAAGGCAGTTTGTCAAGGCAGATATAGACTTCGGATGGAACATCTCTCAAGGCCTCTTCGGTTATGGAAAGGGAGATTTTTGGATTGACGCCACCTTTTCCTGCTCCGGCAAGCGGCAGGGCGATTCTTTCTATGCTTTCCGAGAGGATGATTTTTGAAAGCTTTTCGATTGCCTTTCTTATCCACTCTGGCTTCGACGGTCTTTTCCAATCTTCCTTCACAAACAGACTCACTATATCAGGGGTCCCACTCGAGCCACGGTAAAGCCAGGCATCACCTGCCCCGGGAAGATCGCTCTCGCATCTTTTCTGATAATCGTCGAAGTATTCCGGGTATCGCAGTCTGAATTCAAGGGCCAGACCAGCACCCATGACACCCCTGGTGTTCACAGTGTTTACGATTGTCCTTATACCTTCCTCTTCAAGCGCTGCGAATACGCTTTTCTGATAGATATTCACTGCTGACTCCTCGTTACACGTAGAAGTACAGATTCCAGGCATTGTCGTAGAGTTGTTTGATCGATAGATCTCTGATCCGGGATCGCCCTGGAGCGAGAAAAACGCTTTCGATCCACTTCGAATCAATTATATCAGTATGTACAAGAATTTCGGCTCCCAGTCTCTGTTTCAGGTCATGATTCGCATAGAAATTCTTTACTGTGATGATCTCCCTTACCCCAAAGGTCACCAGTGCCTTCGCCGTAAGATCCATTATTATTGCCTCTCTACATGCCGCTATTCTATCGGAGACTTTGCAGGTATAGTCTGTCACAAGATCGCTCAGTAATCTCAAGATGACGAAATCGACACCACTCTGCTGGTAACGATAAGTCATAGCGTTCCTCGTGTTAAGGAAGAGCGGGACATAGTTGTGGAGTGATTTTTCCCTGCGAAGAGCCTGCACTTCTCTATCCGAGCAGTCAATATAGTCGAGTTTTCGGGCCTCTACCACGTTTTTTGTCATGATACCGTGCCTCAGAATAGACCTCAGGTTTTTTACCGGCGCAAGATAATAAAGGTACTTGACTCCGTGCTCGAGAAGAGGGTTCTCAACAGTCACCATATTCACCACCTCCAGAGTTATAAGTACACTTTCCACACCTGGAGACGATAAACGGCTGACCATAAGCCTTATATAAGTCAGAGACTCCATTTTTTTGCAGGAAAGCGTGGCCCGCCCCACCAACGCACTCATAATCTTCACAATCTCTATAAACCCTTCAGACAATTGAACTTGAACATTTTCTTTGTTTATGTCATTTCGGGCGCGAGATGATAATATTGTTATTATTTCGGATATTCGAGGTGAAGTATGGATAGAGAGACTGTAAGACTGACACTTCTGGCCGAAGCGCTGGAGTTGAACTGGAAAGGCCGTGTTGGATATTCTGCGCTTGATGAACTGGACGCTTTTTTCGATAGAGAGAAAGCAGTTGGATTTGCCGAAGCTTTGAAGCGCGAGTTTTTGCTGGATCAGCCTTTGGAAGGGATAATGGAGAATGGTTTCTTCAGAGGTTATTTTGCGGGGCTCATGCTCTCGAGTGACAGCCTTTCTCATGAGAAGAAAGAAGAGATGGCGAGAATTCTTATGGAGAGGCTTCTCGCTGATTTGAAGAAAGCAGATGATGCGTTGCCGGGTATGGATAAGTTTTTTGACTCTGCGGAGCGTTTCGAGAAGCTTTTCTTTCCGTTTTATAAGGATATTCATCGCGAGCGGGCGAAGATGGATTTTAGAGATAACTTACTGATGTACTGGTGTTTCAAGAATAGCGAATATTATATCCCTCTAATCCTCTGGGGCAATGAACTGGCCTCGTTTCTTTGTGAGATCGTAGATAAGGAGAGGTTTGAAGGTGAGTGGAGAGAGAAACTGAGAGTGATTTTGCCTCCGGTTCTGGCTTCTCATTCAATAGTCGAATTTGCTGGCTATAATGTGGATATAAATCTTCCGAAGGTCGAAAGCATTACAAGTTCGCTATTCCCGATGCTGGTGCTTATGGGTAACGAGAAGTTGACCCCGCAACAGCTGACGGAGTTCATAAGGAGCATTGCCCATTTTACAACGATCGATGTTTTGCTTGTTCCGGCGGCAATGGCTGCCGGAGGAAGTGACGAAGATAAGGCGAAGAGTGTTGAGATAATCAACAGGATCTACACTTTGCTGGACGATTCGATGCTTGGTTTAGTATTAAGTCTTTCCAGTGGTATGGCTAGAAATGGCTTTCTGTACGAGCTCGTGATGTCTAACGATTTCGCTAATCTCTTTGACAGGCTGAAGATTCTCCTGGGAAGTCTCAGGAAGGAAAATGCATCGAGCGCTCTTGCAGCTATTGCGAGCGCTCTTGTTGAGAAGGAGGAGTCTAGAGATAGCGCTGAAGAGTTCATAGAGTATCTCATGACGCTCGAATCTTCCGCGGGAGTCGAGGTTTCCGGAATTCTGCTCAGTAAAAAGTACGGTTTTGAGCATGAAGAGTTCTTCAAGAAGGGTGTGAACAGCAATATATACGAAGAATTCGATTATTCGTTCTTTCAAAAAATTGCGCGTAATTCTATTAGCTCTCTCGATGAGCTCTACGAGGAGATTATACTGGGTTATGAGAATAGATACAGGCCGGAATATATTATTGCCAGTGTTGAAGCGATGCTGGAGCCTTCCTTTCTTTCATGCGAAGATAATGAGGTCGAATACTCGAGAGCACCGATGTATACGCTTATAAACTCTGTGATGGAGCTCGGCGATGTCGAGGAGGCTTTCAAAGCTATCGTGGCTTATTGTAAGAAGTATCCCTACAATTTCGAATTTGTAAATGCCCTGATGTATATACCTACATTAGAGGTCGATAATGTGAGCAACATTTTGCTCGATGCCGGGGAAAGGGCTTTTGGGATTATATCTAGCATCGTTGTTGACGAAGACGAGGATATATATCTCAAGGAGGGTGAAGAGAGCCCGTCCAATAAGGAGTTGGTGACTGTTATCAGCAACTATGTGGACGAAATGGTCACGAAAAAGGATTATAGAAAGGCGCTGAAGGTTGCAGATACCGCTCTTCCACTTTTCGGTATAGGAGACTCAAGTTCGCTTCTCGCGAATTCTCTGGTCGCTCACTGGAGGCTTAAGGATTATAAGAAGCTGCCTGAATTGTTCGAAGAGGTAGATGATGAAAGCGAGCCGAAAGCCCTGATGGTTATGGCGCTGATGAATTATGTCAATAAAGAGATAGACGATGCGGAAAGAATTATTCTGGGTATCCTGGAGCAGCTTCCCCATTTCATCCGGTTTCTGCTCGGGAATGAAGAGCCGAGCCATGAAGACTTCGATAAAGCTGAAGAGGGCGATTTTCAACACCAGAGAAAGATCGATGCCCTGCTTCTCGCTGAAGATTTCAGAGAGGACTGGTTTAAGCTCAAGGGCGCCAAGGAATGGCTGAAGAAAGTCCAGCGGGTCTTTGATGAAGTCAGCACGGAGTGGTGAGAGCCGTTGTGGGTTGTGCGTTGTTGGTAAGAGCCGAGAAAGAGTATCGAGAGTTCGCTTCGCTCACGAGAAGACGAGAGCGAAAATAGGGACTGACGGGCTCCTGACGTCTGTCCCCGTTTTTCGCGTCTCTCTTCTCTCTCTTTCTCCTCCTCTCTCTCTTTCCAAGGACGTTTCCTGAATAAATGGAGTCTGTCCCTATTATTTATTCTATTATTTATTAAGAAAGTCCAGCGGGTCTTTGATGAAGTCAGCACGGAGTGGTGAGAGCCGTTGTGGGTTGTGCGTTGTTGGTAAGAGCCGAGAAAGAGTATCGAGAGTTCGCTTCGCTCACGAGAAGACGAGAGCGAAAATAGGGACTGACGGGCTCCTGACGTCTGTCCCCGTTTTTCGCGTCTCTCTTCTCTCTCTTTCTCCTCCTCTCTCTCTTTCCAAGGACGTTTCCTGAATAAATGGAGTCTGTCCCTATTATTATTATTTCTCTCTCTCCCGCTCTTTCGAAGGACGGCTCGGTTTTACTGGACTCTGCGGGCCTTTTGATCTATAATGATATTACTTCATCAGCGGCGCCGGAGATGTCTCAATTGGACAAAATAAAACGCACACAGATACTCTCTGTATTCGAAGGCTCGATATACAACGGGTTCTTTCTGATAACCCAGGGTTTTTTGGGCACCGGCCTCGCGCTGGAATTCGGCGCTTCCGAGCCGGTGATAGCGCTTCTGGGAGTGCTCCCGACGATTTCACAGTTCGTCCAGCTTCTCGCCCCGGCCATGATGCGGCTCATAGGGAACAGGAAAAGGGCGATGATGATTTTCGCCACCATTAGCAGGCTTTCGACGGCCTTCATTCCCGTGACTCTGGCCGTTGGGATGAACCGGCAGTCGATCCTGCTGATGATTATGGCCTTCTTCTCTATGGCGGCTAGCCTTACGGGTAATTTCTGGGTCTCGCTCATGAAGGATGTCGCCCCGAGGGAGAAGGCTGCGAAGTTTTTCAGCTCGAGAAACATCATCTTCACGATCACGAACATGCTCATAACTCTCTTTTATTCCTTCGTGCTGGACGCCGTTCCCGGAACGCGCGGCTTTTTCATTATCTCCGTGCTGGGGACGATCAGCGCGCTGTTTAGCCTTGTACTGCTGGGCTTCCATTACGATCCCCCGCGCGAGATCACCTACGGCAGGGGGCTTTTCAGGGCCGTCACGAAGGACAGGAAGTTCATGCCTTATCTGGTCTTCTACGCCTTCTGGAGCTTTTCGATAGCGATTACCTCGCCGTTTTTCTCGTATCACGAGCTGGTCAACATGAAGCTGGGTTATTCGTTCTTGAGCATTCTCAACGTTTTCAGCTCGCTCCTGACGATGGTCTTCTATTTCATATGGGGAAAGATAGCCGACAGGATAGGGAGCCAGGCAGTGCTCGAGTTCGGTGTGTTCGGCGCTTTCATAAAGATTATCCTCTGGGTCTTCATGAACGAGCAGACGGTCTATCTTCTCTATATCGACACTCTGATCGGCACGATCTCCTGGAGCGCCATAAACCTCTGTCTCTTCACGACGATGCTCGATCTCCTCGACGGGGTGAATACCGAGTCGTACTACGCGCTGCTCTCCTTCGCCAACGGCGGGGCGGCTCTGGTCGGCTCTCTCGCCGGAGGGTTTCTGGCCTCCTATTTGAACAAATTCGGCTGGGAGATTCTGGGGATGAGGTTTTACGGCATTCAAATCCTCTTCTTCGTCACCTTCGTGCTAAGGGGGCTCTCGCTCTTTCTGCTGAGGAGAGTGAAGACCAGAAAGGAGCGGTCAGTGGCCGGTATGATATTCAATTCGGCCTCAGTCATAGCAAACAGGCTGGCGGCGAGGCCGCGCGAAATGGTGGATATACTGGTACAGTTGAATAGAAAGAGGAAAAAGGGAAGGAGTGATGTGGATGAAAAGGATGATTGACCGCTTCATGAGGTACGTCTCGGTCGAAACGACTTCGAGCCACGATTCCGACTCGAGCCCGACGACCGAAGGTCAGCTTAAACTCGCGGCACTGTTGAGAGACGAACTGGAGGGGCTCGGTCTGGAAGAGGTATCGCTGGACGGGCACGGCTACGTAATGGCCACGCTTGGAGCCAACACCGATGCAAGGGTGCCGGTGATCGGCTTTGTGGCTCACATGGACACCAGCCCGGACGCTAGCGGGAAGGATGTCAAGGCAAGAATAGTCAGGTACGAAGGCGGAGAGATAACGCTCAATCCCGAGAAGGGGATAGTGCTAGATCCTTCTACCTACCCCGAGCTGCTGGATTACAGGGGCCAGGAACTGATAGTAACCGACGGGACGACACTTCTGGGCGCCGACGACAAGGCCGGGATCGCCGAGATCGTCACGGCGCTAGAGTACCTCATGGAGCATCCGCAGATAAAACACGGCAAGATCAGGGTCTGCTTCACTCCGGACGAGGAGGTCGGCAAGGGGACCGATCACTTCGACGTGGAGAAATTCGGCGCCGATTACGCTTACACCGTCGATGGGGGCGCGCTGGGCCAGCTCCAGTACGAGACCTTCAACGCGGCCGGCGCGAAGGTGAAGATAACGGGTCTGAACATACACCCGGGCTCGGCCAAGGACAGGATGAAGAATTCGATGCTGATCGCCTCGGAGTTCATAAGCCTGCTTCCGGCGGCCGAGACGCCCGCCGCCACACAGGGCAGGGAGGGCTTCTTCCATCTGACCAACATGGTCGGCACGGTAGAGGAGACGAACCTGAACTATATAATACGCGATCACTCGCGCGAGAGGTTCGAAAATCGCAAGCAGCTGGTGCAGGGTGCGGCGGCTTTCCTCAACGCCAAGTACGGGGAAGGTACGGTCGACGTGATTGTGAGGGATTCGTACAGAAACATGCGGGAGATGATCGAACCGGTCATGTTCATCGTGGATATCGCGGCCCGTGCGATGAGAAACGTAGGGATCGAACCGGTGATAGAGCCGGTCAGGGGAGGCACCGACGGGGCGAGGCTCTCCTTCATGGGATTGCCCACGCCCAACATCTTCACCGGCGGGATGAATTACCACGGCCGATTCGAATACGTACCGGTCGAGTCCATGGTGAAGGCCGTCGAGGTGATAGTGGAGATCTGCAAGCTCTTTGCAAAGAGATAAGGAGCAAGAAGAGCCGTCCTCCGTGAAGAGAGCATCGGGAAACGTCCCTGGCTGTCCCGGAACACGGAACAACGAAGGACGTTTCCCGATATCAATGACTCCGGAGGTAATATCTATCCAGCAACTCGCGTGTTATGAGGTCGCTCGAGGTCGCCTTTCTGGAGCAGCAGTACCTGGCGGCTATCTGGCCGCGGAGGATAGACTCTTCGAGCGAGAAGCCCTGTAAAAAGTGGCTGGAAAGGAAGCCGACCGCCAGACTGTCTCCGGCGCCGTTGGTATCTATCACGGGCTCTTCAAGCTCCACGGCCCGGTAATAGCTTATCCCCGTTTTTGTCCCGAGCGCGCAACCCCTCTTCCCCATCCCGCAGATCACTATCCTGTCGCTCCTGATCTCCATGAACCTCTCGATCAGAGGCGCCGGATCGGGGAAATTCACGGCCGAAAAGAAGAGGACATCGGCGGCCTTTATATAGTCCTGTCTGTACGGATCGTCGGCCGAGACTACGTCCTGTATATCGACGGAGACGAGCGTGTTCTCTTTCTTGAACAGCGGCAACAAATACCTCGTCCAGTTGACTATGTTTATATGTACCAGCCTTGTGCCGGCCAGGTACTCTCCGATGGCGAGCAGGTCGGGCCTGAGTTGCATCGACCCCTTGCCGTCGTAGAAATTTTTTCGGCGGCCGTCCCCGTACATTATATTGACACTTCGCTTTGTACCTTCCGGATCGATTCCAAAGTAAGTGTCTATGCCGTCCTTCTCGAGACTTTCGCGTATGTGTCTTCCCGAGTAATCGTCGCCCACATAACCGACGAAGGCCACGTTGTAGCCGAGCCTTTTGAAACCCCTGCAGGAGTAGCCGCCCGCCAGGCCTATGTAATCGAGGTTCTGGCTGAAATTGGCCTCCACCGAGAAATCGACTTCGTCGGTATAGAGATAGACGTTGGTGTCTATGCCTATGGCTCCTATCACTGCTACGTCGAAGGCCATCGGTCAACCTCCGTTGCTCATCCGGCGACTTCTTCGAAGGCCTTGAGGTTGACTTCCAGCACCCGCCCACTCAGGAGGTCGGACAAAGCCGCTGTGTAGTGTTCCTTCTCCACGCCCGGTATGAGTTTCGCCTTCGAGAGCTCGGCCATTATGATCACGTTCTGCATTCTCGAATCTGCAAGGTCCTCTTTGAAGACTCTCAGGACCTTCGCCTTTTTTCTGGCGGCCTCCGCCTCTATATCTTCGTTCCTGACCTGGGCCGTTCTGCGCAGTCTAACATCCAGGGGCTGCCATACGGCATCGTAATAGACCAGCGTTCCGCCGTCTTTGAGGTAATCGAGCATTCCCCTGAGGGCTTCGTGCCTCTCCAGAGCCACCACAAGATCGGCGCTGTGTCTGGTTATAAGCACGGAATGGGCGCCTATGCCTATTCTAAGGTGAGAAGAGACCATGCCACCCCTCTGGGCGAGACCGTGCGTATCGGCGCCTATCACTCTCTGCCCCGAATAATCGACTGCCCGGGCTAGCGTCTCGCTGAGAAGACCGATCCCCTGACCTCCGACACCTGCCAGATATATATCGAATTTGTTCATCTCTTCACCTCACTCCACCGGCTCTATAGCCTGCGATGGACATGTCTGGACACAGGAACGGTCTCCGATGCACAGATCTTCCTGCACCCACACTTTGCCACCGTCGGCTATCTGGTAACTGGGACAGGCGAACCGGCCGACGCAGACATACTTGAGGTTGCACTTCTCACCAACCTTGACCGGTCGGGGCAGTCTCTTTCCCTTTTTACGCATCTCCCTGGTGAACTTCAACATACAGGGGTGCTTGGCGATGATTACCTTGAAGCCCTCCTCTTCGAGCGCCGCTTCGACGTACTCCTTCAAGCCGGTCTGGTTGTAAGTGTCTATCTCGCGGATGTTGTTTACGCCGAGACCCTCCAGCACCTGCCTGACTGGTATCTTTCGCGATACATCGTTGAAGTTGCGGCCCACGGCCGGATGGTCCTGGTGACCGGTCATCGCCGTGGTTCCGTTTTCCATGATTATAAGGGTGAGGTTGTGTTTGTTGAAAACGGCGTTCACTATTCCGGGCAGGCCCGCGTGGAAGAAGGTGGAATCGCCCAGGAAGGCGACCACCCTTCGGGAATCGTTGAACATCGAAAGGCCGGCAGCCGTACCGGTGGAATGGCCCATGCAAAGCAAAACCTGTCCTACCCTGTACGGTTCGAGATAACCCAGCGTGTGGCAGCCTATATCGGCCACCGTTATGTCTGTATCTTTCAAGGCCAGCTTAATCGCATGAAAGGCCGAACGGTGTCCGCAGCCGGGACACATCTGGGCCGGTCGCGCGTTGAGCTTTACAGGGCTGTCCGGCTCATTCACGGGCTTGAAGGTGTCTGGCCAGCACTTTGAAAGCACCTCCCTCACTTTATCGGGCGTGTACTCCCCTATCCAGTCTTCGAGATCTCCTTTCCCCAGTATCCTTGTTGAGAGCCCGTTGTCGTAAGCGAAGGCCTTTATCTCCCTCTCGAGAAGATCGTCGAGCTCTTCGAGGATCTTCACTTCTTTGTGAGCCTTCAGAAACTGTAAGATCCTGTTTTTCGGCAGCGGATGAACTATGCCCAGCTTCAGGACGTCGGGTTTGTCTTCAACCTCTTCCAGCACGTCCATGAGGGAAAGGTACGGCGCCCCGGCCGTTATCACGCCTCTTTCGCTTGAATTGTCCTCAAGAATGTTGACTGGAAGCTCTTCAACCAGGTCCTTAAGCGCCCAGAACTTGTGGAGGGCTCGCCTCTTCATTTTCAGGGCATCGGCCGCTATCGGTATGTAGGGGCCGTTTTCCATGCTGAAGAGCGGTTTGTTGCCGTGCTCGTTAACGGGCATCGGCCCGAAGTCAACCTTCTCTTTCGCGTGGCAGACGTGGGTCGAAAGCCTCACGATGACGGGCATTCTCAACTTCTTGGAAAGCCCGGCGGCCTGTTTGAACATCACGTAGACTTCCGAAGGTGTGGCCGGTTCGAAGACAGGGGTGTAAGAAAGATGCGCGTAATGCCTGTTGTCCTGTTCGTTCTGCGAGGAGTTGGCTCCGGGATCGTCACCAAGAACTATCACCATGCCCCCTATCAGTTCCATCATGGACAGTTGCACGAAGGTATCGGCGGCGACGTTAAGCCCGACGCTCTTGAAAAAAACGCACGACAGATGCCCGTTGATAGAAGCGCCAAAGGCCACCTCGGTAGCGACCTTCTCGTTCACCGAAAATTCGAAATACATCGGATTTCTCTCTCTTGGAATAGAGGCTATCGCGCTTGCTATCTCGGGAGTGGGCGAACCGGGATATGAAGTGGCAACCCGCACCCCTGCCTCGAGCATGGCCCTGACGATGGCCGTATTGCCTATCACTATCTCGGAGCCGCCTCCGGTGGAGAGAAGCATTTCACCCATGCTCTTCATTGTAATCCCGCCTTTCCCGTTATTTGGTTTATCCGACCGATTTTCACTCGAAGATCACTTCCCAGTCCATTTGAGAAACTTTCGACAGTGTCTGGTAAACAGAGCAGTATTTGGTCGCCAGTTCGAAGGACTTTTCCACACCGGCCTTACTGTCGGTTGTCACGCTCCTCACTCTGACGGTGACTTTGCAATATTTCAGAGTCGTGGGTACTTCGTCGCGCTTTTCGCCGGCGACATCGATCTCGGCGCCGCCGAATTCTATCTTCTTCTTGGCCATGATGTCGAGAAAAGTCGAGTATAGACACGAGGAAAGGGCCATGGTTAGAAGATCGTACGGAGCGGCGCCTCCCAATCCAATTGGCACCGTATGCCCGTTGTCGCACTTTCCCGTGCCTTTGAACGTGTTTTCGAACTCCACTCTGGAGTGAACTTTGCTGCCCATTTTTCTCCTCCTTCTCCATCTGTCGTTTCTTCTCGCAATGTATTATCGTTATAAATATTAGCATTTCGATACACTGTCAGTCCAGACAACTGTACTCAACGCCTCTTCTTTGCGCATGAAATATGTAAAATTATTATATCGTGGAGGGGGAATAATATGAGCTTGAGACCGATCTTCAATCCATCGCTATACCATGGCGAGTCGAAAAAGGGGAATTTCTTCGAGGGCTGGTATTTCAAGCTCGTAGATCGAGAGAGAAAGAGATCGTGCGCCGTGATACCGGGAGTATCGCTGGCCGGAAAGGCAGAAAAGCCCCATGCCTTCATTCAGTTTCTCTTCGGAAAAGAGATGAGGGCGGACAACTTCACTTACGATTTCGACCAATTCCGCTACGATAAGAAGCGCTTCGATCTACACCTGGGAGGGAGCTACTTCTCCGCGGAGAGGATCTCGCTGGACCTGGAGAGTCCGGGAAACCGCATATGCGGAGAAGTAAAGTTTCTCGAATCCTTCAAATGGCCCTCGAGTCTTATTTCCCCGGGCATCATGGGGCCTTTCACATTCGTGCCCTTCATGGAGTGCTATCACGGGGTCGTGAGTATGGATCACCTCCTCGATGGCCGGCTCGAGGTAAACGGCGAAACGTGGGACTTCACCGGTGGCAGGGGTTATATCGAAAAGGACTGGGGAAGATCCTTCCCGCAAGCCTGGATATGGATGCAAAGCAACAGCTTCAGCGAACCGGGCGTTTCGTTCATGCTTTCGGTGGCGAGAATTCCCTGGCTTGGAAGGAGCTTCACCGGCTTTCTGTGCGGTCTGCTGCGCGATGGCGAACTTCTTCGCTTTACAACCTATAAAATGGCCAGAATTCGCACCCTCGAAGTCTCCAGCGATGCCGTGCGCTTAGAGATAGTCATGTCGCGTTTCCTCCTGAAGGTTTTCGCACGCAGAACAGGAGGGGCGTCCCTCCTGTCGCCGGTTCGCGGGAGTATGAAGGGGAGAATCAACGAGACCCTGACCTCGGAGATCTCTATCGAGCTGTACGAAGACGACCGGCCTGTCTTTAAAGGCACAGGGAGCGACGCCGGTCTCGAAGTAGTGGGCGAGTTGAAGGCCCCTGAGGGAGGACTTAGATAGAACTAGAGCGGCCGATGCACCGCTTCACGTACCTACGAAATCTCCCGCACCGTCATCCCGTAGTGGTCCCATCACGAGAAGACGAGAGCGAAAAACACGAGAGAAAGAACATCGAGAGTTCGCTCCGCTCAAGAGAAGACGTCTCTCCCTCTCTCTTTCTCTCTCTTTCTCTCTCTTTCTCTCTCTTTCTCTCTCTTTCTCTCTCCTCTTCCCGCTCTTTCGAAGGACGCTGGACGGCTCTTGTTGCTCTTCCAAACTCATATTTCCGTTTCGTATGGAAACGAATCTGTGATAATATCGTTTCATAATGAAACGATAGGAGATGATTTTGTGGATGCGGACGAGTTAGTTCAGTCACTGGAAGAGATACAAAAGAGGAAGGAAATGGAGCTCC
>NZ_DAOSEH010000057.1:0-16279 GCF_035363035.1 Mesotoga sp.
CGAGGACTTCATCGCCGATGCCCGTAGGATCCATCGCGTTGAATCCGGCGAGAATTGAACTGGTGATGCCGTTCAATTCGAGGAGCATGCCGTCTATCGCCGAAATAACTTCAGGGTCTCCCGCTATGCCGTTGGAGATGGCCTTGAGAGAGAAATCCAGGTTGTCAAACATGCCTGTCTCTTCCATACCCACAGTGCTGCTAAGGAGCTTGTAGTTGGAGAAGGCATCGCCCGGCGTTCCGAGACTTCCGGCCATTCCCTGGCACTGGTGGCTACCGCGAGCGATACGTCCTATCTGGTTGTAGGAGTAGCCCAGCACATAGTCGTATTCGCCGGTGTTGACTCTAACACCGCCGGAACCGGCCTGGTAAAGTTTCTTGGCCTGCCACACCTGCAGTCCGGCTTCGAGCTGTTCGGGATACATGTTGGGGTCTGCGGCAGCCGCTACCGCTTCCGGAACCAACACGCCACAGGCCTGGTGTTGGCCGTGACCGCCTGTTGGGGCGTGTCTGGAGAGAACGATATCGGGTTTGTAGGTTCTTATGAGTTCAACCAGATTACCGATTATCGTCTCTTTGTCCCAGTCTGGATTGTTGAAGGTCTCTTCGGCCGTCTTGGAGAAACCGAAGTCGTAAGCATTGAAGCAGAGTTGCTTTCCCCCATCGATTGCCCTGGCAGATGCCAGTTCCTGTGATCTCAAAACGCCAAGAGCTTCGTAAAGCTCCGGTCCAATCTCGTTCTGGCCACCCTGCCCCCAGTTGGAAACCAGATAGTATGTTTCCAGATGAAGACCCTTTGCCAGATAAGCAATTAACCCGTTGTCTTCGTCATCGGGGTGGGCACCGATCATAAATACAGTTCCAAATACCGGAAGTTTTTCAAGTGCAAGTATCGTTTTTGCGAGACCGGTTTCCGGTATCGCTTCGAACACGTATGTCTTGGCGAAACCGGTGACAACAATCAGGCACAAAAGCACAAGTAGAACCAGACCTCTCTTCATTTCCATACCTCCCTTGTTTTTTCTGGCGACGAACACTTTTTCAAAAACACTAGACCGGAAAAAGGATAACACGTTAGTAAACATGACTAACATACTATATTATACCTTAATACCCACCCGTATGATAAATGCCGATGACTGAAGTCTAGATAAAAGAACAAAGCCTTCAGCAGTGATTTGATAAGAAGAACGGTCTTAATTGATTCGGTACACCGTAATCTACTGTTACCGGCAAATGCTGACCGAAAATCGAGAATGTTTTTCTAGTGTCTTGACTCACGCATTTCAAGTGCGAGAAAAAGACAGGGTTCAAAATCAAGGAAGGAAACAACTGGCTGATGCAGTCCATAAGGCTTCTCTAAAGCGAAGGACATCATAAAGAAGCTTCTCGTTTTTATTGTGTTCTCGGCAATTTTTTTCAACAATCGATCGTCACGGGTAATGCGATCATCTTCTCGGTGGTCTCGGACGGCTCTTAATTCAAAGCGTGTTAGTTGAAAGTTTGGTATTTGCAATTTCCAAAAATACGTGCTATATTATTGATAGCAAAAATATTGTACACAATTATATGGAGGTGCAGAAATGAGTATATACGATTTCGACATGGTCTCTATAGAGGGATGGAACAGGTCTATCTCCGAATACAGGGATAAAGTTCTCCTGATAGTCAACACGGCCAGTAAATGCGGCTTCACTCCGCAGTACGAAGGTCTTCAGAAGCTTTACAATGACTACAAAGACAGAGGATTTGTTGTTCTCGGTTTTCCGGCCAACGATTTTTTAAGACAGGAACCGGGCACCAATGAGGAAATAAAGGAGTTTTGCAGTGTTTCATACAGTATAACCTTCCCCATGTTCGAGAAGATCCATGTCAAAGGTAAGGAGATACATCCTTTTTACGAATATCTAACAGCAGGGGGAGGCAAAGAGGAGTTCGCGGGAAAGATCAGCTGGAATTTTGCGAAGTTCCTTATTGGTAGAAAGGGAGAGATAATCGCCCGTTTCGATCCAAAGGATGATCCCGAGAAGATAAGACCTTATATTGAGGAAGCATTATGATTGAAGAGGAAGTCCTTTCCAGTAAAGATGATCTGCTAAAACTTGACAGGCAACTGTGTTTTGCTCTTTACTCCGGTGCCAGAGGCATCATAAGGATGTACAGACCCATTCTTGAAAAACTCGACATAACCTATCCGCAGTACCTGGTATTACTGGTCCTCTGGGAATATGGCCAGATGAATGTCCGGGATATGGGAGAAAAGCTTTTTCTGGATTCGGGGACATTAACTCCTCTGTTGAAGAGAATGGAAAGACAGGGCATAGTCTTGAGAGAGAGATCTATAAAGGATGAGAGAACCGTTCTGATCAGTCTGACGGATAAGGGAAGAATGTTGAAGGAAGAGGCCCTGAGCATTCCACTTCAGCTGGCGAACAATCTGGATATCGATCGGAAAGAATACGAAACCCTTATGGTCGCGCTGAAGAGACTGATCGCAAAGATGAATCTTTAGCGGTTAAAAAAGAGAGCAATAATCTTGTCGGCATCTGGAGAGATTCTGTCATGGTCTCAGTTCCTGATAGTTTATTTGACTGGAACGCTGGCCGGTTTTATAAATGTGGTCGGCGGGGGCGGGTCGATCCTAACCCTTCCGGTTTTGATGTGGATCGGGTTGCCTTCGTCGGTGGCCAATGCAACCAACCGTATAGCGATCCTTTCGGAGAGTATCGCCGGAGCGGTTGGCTTTTCTTCAAAGGGGATAAGACCCGGTAGGACGGTAATACCGGCGATAATATTTGCCAGTACAGGTTCAATACTGGGTTCTCTTTTCGTTCTATCAGTGCAAACGGAGAGGCTGAACAGAGTAATCGCAATTTTGCTTCTATTGGCGGCGTTCATAACACTCTTCGGACCTACGAAAGGAAAGGTTGGCAAAGGCTCTCTGCTTTCAACGGCGGTGATTTTTCTCGCGGTTGGTTTCTACGGGGGGTTCATTCAGGCCGGAGTAGGTTTCTTGTTGATGGCGGCGATAACGTTTGTGTTCGGTTTCAATCTGGTTATAACGAACGCAACAAAAATCATGACGGTACTGGTATATACTTCATTTTCGGTGATCGTTTTCGCTTCCAGGGGAATGATCGATTGGATTCCCGGTTTGGTGCTTTCTCTAGGTAACATGACTGGAGCTTTTCTGGCGGCCAGGCTGTCGGTGAGAAAGGGTGTCAAATTCACCAGGTGGATACTTGTCATTGTTGTCCTTATAAACGCCATCAAATACCTCCTTTTTGACTAGCGATGAGCTCTTCTGGTGATGGTTGCATGGAGGGATTTCTGTGTCTATGGTAAATCTGGCGAGAACTCTCGCCAAAATGGGATATCTTAACGACGAAAGGCTCTTTGAAGCTCTGACTATGATCGATCGAAGACACTTCGTTGAAAAGGATCTTGTGAGCGCAGCCTACAGCGATAGAGTCTGCATAAGCTTCTATGAAAGAGGAAAGATTCTATCGACATCGACACAGCCTTCGCTTCTTGTTTCGATGATCGAAAGTTTATGCCTTGAAAATCATTATCGAGTTCTCGAGATAGGCACAGGGACTGGCTTTTGCGCATGTGTCCTTGGTAAATTTCTAGATAGAGGCTCCGTGCTCTCTATCGAAATCAACCCCGACGTGGCCGAAAAGGCCAGAGTCAACATCTCTATGTATGATCTGGACAACGTCAAAGTCATAACCGGAGATGGGCGTGAAGGTTTTATAGAAGGAGCGCCGTACGATGCCGTCATTTCGACGGTTGCGCTTGACGGAATGAGCTTCGTTCTTTTCAGACAGATGAAGCTCCGAGCCAGGGCAGCCATACCGGTTTTCAGAGATTACCGGAACACGCCTGTCTTTCTGTTCGAAAAGGATGGTGAAACATCCTTTTCGGCCTATGAGATCATCCCTGCTGTCTTCATGACGGTAGGTGAGATCAAAGCCGATCCCCTTTATAGATTCAGCTCCTTTCGTGCCATTGTAACCCGGGAAAGTATCAAAGAGATAATGTCCGATCGGTGATCACTTTCCAGAAAACATCCACACCCTTTTCTATAACGGAATCGGAAGGAAGAAATCTGGAGTTGTGAAGACCCACCATCTCTCCTCTTCCCGTACCTAGCCAGAACATCAGACCCGGATACCTGAGAGCCAGAAATGCGAAGTCCTCACCGGTGTACTTCATCTCGACTTGATTAACATCGACGAGCCGGCAGAGTTTTTCGTATAGACCTCTGTTCACTACCAGCTGAGGGTACCGGGATCCTACTTTCTGAAGGTATCTCAACTCACGCCCGTCGGCTACTCGTTTTCCGAGTTTTTCGATTTCGGCCACGACTCTTTCGGTTATGGAAACGTCTACAGCCCTGATGGTACCGTAAAGTGTGCAAGAATCTGGTACAACGTTCCTGACTCTTCCACCCTCTATCAAACCGAACCGCAAAACGTACTCGCCGGTGTCAGATTCGTAGATACGTCTGAGAAACTCCATAGCGCCTTCAACGGCATCCCTTCCCTGCTTGAAGAATGCCACATGGGCCGACCTTCCCTCGAAAGTGCTATCGATTTCGTAAGCCGAGGCGAAAAGGACTCCAGGTCTGGTGTTTACCGTGCCTTCCGGATATTCGTCCGTTACATGGAGCGCCCACACCTCTTCGATCGGGTATTTTTCCAGCGGCTTCAGACAGAGCTCGGCGCCTCCGCCGGCCTCTTCGGCCGGTTGAAAGAGAAACAGTATGTTTACTGGCGGTCTGTAAATTGAAACTCGCTCCACCAATCCCAGCAGCACGGACATGTGAACATCGTGACCACAGGCATGCATGAACCCTTCGTTTCTCGAGGAAAACTCGCAACCGGTCTCTTCGCTCATGGGCAGGGCGTCCATGTCGGCCCTGAACAAAATGTAAGGTCCTTCGCCGCCCTCCCATCTGGCCAGGATGCCAGTCCCCGCGACTTCCTCGTACTCGATTGCAAAGTCCGTCAGAAGTTCCTTTATGTAAGCCTGTGTCTTGAACTCCCTAAAAGCTATCTCAGGCATCATGTGCAATTTGTGTCTAATTTCTACCAGATTCATTCCTGCCTCCTCGATCTCCCTTATTTGTTAGATTATAAACAAAAAAGGCGCCTTTAAGGCGCCTTTTCATTTCATATGTTCATCTCAACTCATAATCCCAAAGCTGCACTATGGTCGAACCATCTGAATAGTCGTCGCCCGTGTAAGTGATTATCGGGAAGGGGATATCCTGGTTGAGAACCCAGTACATGGAAAGCTCGTTGTCTTCGTTGTAAAGTACGACTTTAGTCCCGGTGTATTCATTATTCTTGCTCTGAACAGTTACCTGCCCTTCGTACTTTATCGAACCGAATCCGAAAATCTTTGTGTTCATCTGCTCATTCAGATCGATGGCTTCATAGAAAAAGGAAAACATCGGGTTTAAAAATGTGTACATGAACATGGAAAGTTCCTGTTCAAACAAGACATCGCTGCCGAGCGGCTGATCTTTTGGAAGAAAAACCGTTGTACTGTAATTGAGGATGTATTTCTCCTCATCCATTCCGATCTCTACACCGTAGATCATTTCCTTCTCTTCTTCATACTGAGTGTAGTTGATTTTGTAATAAACGTATTTGACGCCACTGTAGTCTTCCAGAGGCATCCAGGTTGCAAAAGACATGACAGAGAACAGTAAAATTAGAAATAGTGCCAATTTTTTCACAAAATCCACCCCTTTCAGGTTTCTATGCATCCAGTATATTATATCGCTTTTGTCTATCAATACCACGCTGTCGGCGCAAACCCGTTTTTTGTAGTACAAGTCTAACCGTAATGAGGTGATAGATTTGAAAAAGGCACTGATAACTGGAGCATCGTCAGGCATTGGTAGAGAATTCGCCCGCGAACTGGCTTCAAAAGGTTATGAGACAATACTTGTAGCGAGAAGATACGAAAGATTGAAAGATATTTCGGAGGAGTTGACAGCGCAATTCAACTCCCCTTCCACTCCCGTTCAGGCTGATCTCTCTCAAAGGGACGATCTCGAGCGGGTATCTGGCTACCTTTACGGAGTGGATCTGCTGGTCAACAACGCCGGCTTCGGATTGATCGGTTCCTTCAGTGAACTGGAAAGTGAGAAAGAGCTCGAGATGATACATCTCAACGTTGAATCGCTTTACCGGCTGTCGAAGGGTTATGTCATAGCCAGAAAAGGACAGGGTGGAGGCATCATCAACGTAGCCTCAACCGCCGCTTATCTTCCCGTTCCTTTCATGGCCGTTTACGCGGCAACCAAGGCCTTCGTGTTGAGTTTCAGCGAAGCTCTCTCAGAAGAGCTCAAAGACAGTAATTTCAAAGTCATGGTTCTATCGCCCGGACCGACCAGCACGGAATTCTTCGAAGTCGCTTCCGGAAAAAACAGAAAGATGTATGGTGCCATGACTCCGGATAAAGTGGTGAAAAAAGCCATGGCGGCTTATGAAAAAAGCAAGAGATCCATAGTGAGCGGATTCTCGAACATAGTAGTTGCCGGAGGATCGAGAATCGCTCCAAAAGGACTGCTTCTAAAAGTTGCAGGAAGGGCATTTCGCGACTTTTGACTTATAGCGACCAGACAGCCGATTCATAAAAATGTGATCTCGAACTCTCCCAGTAAGCTTCGTATCAATACGGGAAGAGTTTCCCGTGAGTATCACATTGTGGTCTCAGTAGCCTGCTTCCTAATAAAGAATAAAGGTAGTGAATTATGCATTCCCTGTAGCCACCTTAGTTTAGTCTTCAGAGCAAATCGAGTTCGATTGCAGATCCAGTGTTCAAAGCCAGTTTCTCTCTTTAAGGGTAAAGTAACCTTTCGTGCGTATGAGGATTTCCATAATGAACTCCCGGTATGCGCATCCTCCAGAGAGAGTTCTGGCTTTGGTCAGTTCCATCATTCTTTTTTCCGCCTTCTCAATGAGTTTTTTCACCTGCTGCAAGTCTTTCTTTTCGGATATTTCGACATACAGTTTCATTCTGCTTTTAAGAATTTCCACAGTCACCGAGAGCGCCTCGCCCCAGCGCTCGAGTTCATATATCCAGAGGGCCATTTCCTCAAGAAACAGCGATGGGAGTTTGTCTTTCAGGTTTTTTGCAGAATCGAGTATCGTTCGTGCCTCTTTTTCCAGCCACACAATCGCCTCTTCAACTCTTCCCTGGGAGTAAAGCGTTCTGAACTCTTCGATCACTTTCCTTGGTCTTTCCGATTGGTCAGGATGTATCGGACTGATTAGGCTGTATTCGCCGAAGAGGAGCATCTCGTCGATCAATCCAGGAGTGAGCTTTCTCATAGCATTCACCCAGGAGATCGTTGGATCGTAACTATGGGGGTCGTTTAAAAAGTCTGCCGCCGCACCGAGAACTATCATGGAAGCGTGGGCCTGGTTCATCGGGTTCAACACTATACCACAAGAGTGATTAACGATTTCTGGATCCCTGCCGACGTATGGCCCTATATGCATTTCCGGTATCATGCTCCCATCGTTTACGGGATAGTTGTCCCAGTACAGTATTTCTCTCTTGAAGGCTTCGCTGACCTTTATGGCGTCGCTTTCGGGTATGTGCTGCGAACAGACCTGCGGACCGGTCCACATTATCTTGATATCCGGCAGGAGCCCCTCGCCCAGCTCCCGGATATATTCGGATTCGGCTCTGCCATGGTATTGGGTGGGGCAGATTATAAAATCGAAAGCTGGCAGTTCTCTTTTCAAAGCTTCGAAAACCCTGTTGGCAAAAAACACCTGAGCCTCCGCGAGCGAGTTGAACCTCTCTTTATCCCTTTCGCTAGATAACCTGAAGGGTATATCGTCGTAAAACAGGGCGAAGTTCTTGATTCCCATCCCGGTAAAACTCAGCAATTTCTCTATGAATGTATGGAGGTCGACCTCGCTGGAATACTCGACCGTCAAACCGGGGCTGACCGCCATCGCCATATCGACCCCGTATTGTCTGCCCCTTTCGACAACCATGGAAAAACCCTTCACAAAATCGTCGTCATAGCTTTCCCTCCAGCGAAACCTGTGAAGTTCGTCGTCTTTCGGAGCATATATGTACAGGTTGTACCCGTGATTGCCCATGAATTGGACGATATCGAGTCGATCCTTCATAGACCAGGGCTTCCCGTAGAAGCCCTCTACCACTCCCCTTATTCTAAATACTGCCACCTTCGATCACACCTTTCGCCATTTTGTTCTGGATTTGATAAAGTCTAGCACATTCTTGCTCCACAATTTTCTCGTGTCAAAGGTTCTGGAAATTCAGAAAGGTTTTCTCAAAGCTCTGGTGAAAACCACAACGATCATTAAGCTTCCTGGATAATGTATAATCTTTAGTTGATCGCAAATCGGACTTCTTGAAATTCATGTTCGACGAGATTCACTTTTTCCAGGCCTTGCTGTTAGAGGTATATTGAGGTATGTTGATGAAAAAACTTATGAAGTATCTCAAACCCTACTGGGTTTTTGTAGTTCTGGCACCGGCATTGATGATGCTGGAAGTCGCCATAGATCTTTTTCAACCGAGATTACTTGAAGAGATAATCGACGTCGGCATAAAGCAGAACAACCTGGACGTAGTTGTCAATACGGGATTGAAGATGTTATTGATAACGTTCATAGGTGCGCTGGGCGGGATAGGCTGTTCTGTGACCTCTTCGATCGCCGCCCAGAATGCCGGAGCCGATATCAGAAGAAATCTCTTCAGTAAAGTCCAGCACCTTTCTTTCGGTTCAATAGACAGGTTCGGTACAGGCAGCTTGATAACAAGACTCACCGACGACGTCGTCCAGTTCCAGCATTTCATCATGTTGCTGCTCAGGATGTTCGTCAGGGCGCCCCTGCTTTTTTTCGGAAGCGTCATTATGGCCTTTTCTATAAGCTGGCGGCTTTCACTGATCATCGTTGCGATCATTCCCCTGATAGTGATAATAATATACTTTTCGATGAAAAAAGTACTGCCGCTCTTCACGAGGGTTCAGAAGGAAGTCGATAAGGTCAACTCAGTGGTGAGAGACAACGTTTCGGGGATAAGAGTGGTCAAGTCTTTCGCTTCTTCGAATCAGGAATCGGCGAAGTTCGCCAAAACGAACGACGAATATATGAGGCTATCGATGAAAGCGGCCAGGATTCTCGTGGTCATTATGCCGCTCTTCTCACTGATTCTTAACTTCGGTATAGTAGCCGTGATATGGATAGGTGGTATTCAGGTCGAAGCGGGCGGCCTCCAGACCGGTCAGATAATGGCTTTCGTCAATTACCTCACCAGAATGCTCATGTCCATCATGATGATCGGCATGATGCTCATCTTCGTTTCCAGGGCTCAGGCTTCCGCCAGAAGGATTTCCGAGGTTCTAGAAACTCCCGAAGAGGAAGATATCGATACCACGGAGAAGTTTGATCTCGATGGGGCTATCGAATTCCAGAACGTGAATTTCTCATATGAAGGAAATGAAAGAAAGGTCCTCCACGACATCAATTTAACGATAAACCCCGGTGAAACGGTAGCCTTCCTCGGAGATACGGGCTCGGGTAAATCGACACTGGTCAATCTGATTCCCCGGCTCTACGAAGTGACTTCCGGTAGAATTATGCTGAACGGTATCGATATAACAAAGATTCCCAGAAGGGAACTCAGGAGAGAGATAGCCTTCGTCTTTCAGGAGACGGTTCTCTTCTCCGGAAAGATAAGCGACAACATCGCCTACGGTAATCCCGATGTTTCACTGGAAGATATACAGCAGGCGGCCGATATGGCCAGGGTCGGAGATTTTATCTCAACGCTTCCCGACGGTTACGACACAAACCTGAGCCAGATGGCAACAAATCTCTCGGGCGGTCAGAGACAGAGAGTCGCCATTGCCAGAGCTCTCGCCTCCGGAGCGCGAATCATAGTCTTTGACGACAGTACCAGCGCTCTCGATGCCCGGACGGAAGCTGCCGTAATGAAGGCGATAAACGACAGACTCAAGTGCACCAAGATCATAATCGCCCAGAAGATAAGCTCGGTAGTCAATTCAGACAGGATATACCTCCTTGAAGCAGGCCGCGTAGTGGAAAGAGGAACTCACGGCGAGCTTATGAAAACGAGTGATCTTTACAGAGACATCTACCGATCGCAGTTCGGAGAAGTTGGTGAGGAAAGTGCCTGAAGAGAAGAGAGAAAGACCTACCGACATCCAGATCAACATAGGACCCCGCAGGGGCGGACCCGGCGCCGGAAGAACAGCGCCGGTGAAGAAGGCCGAAGACCCACGCAAGACGCTTTTCAGACTGCTGGCATTTCTCGGTCACGAAAAAAAGGGTCTTCTTTATGTAGTGATTTTCACTATTCTCTCCTCTATCGCCAGTATCTTCGGCCCCTTTCTCCTCGGAAAGGCCATTGACGATCACATACTCGTGGGAGACCTCGCGGGGCTGGCCATTATTGCGATCTTGATGGCCGCCATTTACGCCTCGTCTTCCCTTTTCCAGTGGCTTCAGGGATACGTCATGATCGGTGTTTCACAGAGAACGGTACGGCGACTCAGGCAGAAAGTCTTCGACAAATACCAGACGCTTCCTGTGAAATTCTTCGATACGCACTCGCACGGTGAATTGATGAGCAGGGTGACGAACGATATTAACAACATCTCTACCACGCTAAGCGAAAGCGTGACTCAGCTCCTATCAAGTCTCCTTTCTCTGGGCGGTATAGGAATAATGATGTTCATCCTCAGCCCCATACTGGCTCTTGTGTCGTTGACCTCAGTCCCTCTGGTAGTTTTGGTTACGGGCTTGATCGCAAAACAGAGTAAAAAGAACTTCGTTTCGCAGCAGAAAGCCCTGGGAGAGTTGAACGGCTATATAGAGGAGAGGATCTCCGGAGAAAAGGTTGTCAAAGCGTATGGAAGAGAAGAGTTCACGATCGCGCAGTTCCAGGAGATAAATGAATCCTACCGAAAGTCGGCTATCCTCGCCCAGATATTCGCAGGTATGTTCGGTCCGGTGATGAACATGGTTAACAACTTCGGATACGCCATCGTTGCCTTCGCCGGAGGGTGGATGTCGATAGAGGGAATGATAAGCGTCGGCCTTGTGGCCAGCTTTGTGGTTTACGTCGGCCATTTCAACAGGCCCATCAACCAGATCGCACAGCTTTATAACTCCATTCAGGCCGCTCTTGCAGGAGCCGAAAGGGTCTTTGAGGTTCTGGACGAAAAGGGAGAGAAAAAGTCAGACGAGGACTTCTTCCCCGAGAAGATAGAAGGAAAGGTGGAACTGAGGGAGGTAGATTTCAGCTACGACGGAAAGACGACCATTCTCAAAAAGGTAAGCCTGGAGGCTCGACCGGGCCAGATCGTTGCGCTGGTGGGTCCGACCGGTGCCGGTAAAACCACGATCGTGAATCTCCTGACCAAGTTTTACGACATCGAGAGCGGGACCATTTACATAGACGATCACGATATATCCTTCTTCGACAGAGAGCAGTTGAGAAGAAAGCTGGGTCTAGTGCTTCAAGACACACAGCTTTTCATGGGAACGATAAGGGACAATATACGCTACGGCAAGCCGGATGCCAAAGATGATGAGATCCGCACAGTCGCAAAAATGGCCAACGCCGATCACTTCATCGAGAGCCTTCCGGAGGGCTACGATACTTTTATATCTTCGAATGCCGACAGTATAAGCAAAGGTCAGAGGCAGTTGTTGGCAATCGCGAGGATAATGCTTCTCGATCCAGAAATACTGATTCTGGATGAAGCCACCAGCAACGTGGATACCAGAACGGAGATGCACATACAGGAAGCGATGAGAAATCTGATGCGGGGCAGGACCAGCTTTGTCGTCGCCCATCGGCTGAGCACCATAAAAAACGCCGACAAAATATACGTCATAAACAAAGGCGAGATAATTGAAAGCGGTACACACAGTGAACTAATCACCCGGGGCGGTTTCTATAACAGTCTCTATAAGACTCAGTTCTCGCTGCCGAAGGAAAAGACCGCTTGAGGAGGCGAAGATGATTTTCAAAAACTTATTTTCGAAGCGAGGTTTCAAGTGTCCATTCATAAGGTTGATAGAAAAGATGAAAAGTAAGAAGCCCAAATTCTACGTTGAATGAAGCATGGCGCTCACCGGAGGTATATTATGGAAGAAAAAGTGAGGTTTGTAGAGGTAACAGAGGATAATCTGATTGAATGTCTGAAATTGAGTAAGACTCTTCTGGAAAACCAGGACAAAGCCGTCGCATCCAACGCAGTGTCGATAGCGCAGGCGCATTTTGCGAAGAATGCCTGGTTTAGAGCGATATACGCAGGGGATACGATGGTGGGTTTCATAATGCTAGATTATACGCCCGTTCCCGAGCTGGGCGATATCAAGCACGCCTTTCTCTGGCGTTTCATGATCGGCGGCAACTACCAGAAGAAGGGTTACGGCGGCGATGCGCTCCGTCTTCTCTTTGAAAACCTCAAAGAGCAGGGATACGAGAAGCTCCTGACCTCGTGCGTCGTTAAGGAGCCCAGCCCGCTTCAATTCTACCTGAAGCTTGGCTTTGTTGACACCGGCAGATGGGACGACGACGAAAAAATCCTGCTCAGAGATCTCTAAGCATCCATCAAGAACAGATATCGATTCGCACTGTGGAGTTTTCCGACAGTGGTAGTTAGTCGATCCGACTTAAATATATTGCAAACGGCAGACCATTAATGGTCTGCCGTTTTATCTGGTCAGGAAGCGGGGATTTGAACCCCGGACCTCTGGTTCCCGAAACCAGCGTTCTTCCAGCTGAACTACTTCCTGTCTGAAAAATTCTATCACGTGGAGCACGCAGTTTCAACAGCTTCTTTCTATAAAGGCACTTCCAAGCACGACTTCGTCGCTGTAGAGTACAGCCAGCTGTCCGGGGGTCACCCCCCATGCGCCATCTGGAAAGCTTACGGCGACTCTATCCGCTTCCAGAAGCCTGACATGAGCCTTAACAGCGTTCATAGAACTACGAATCTTGCACAGACAATCGAACTCTCTTTCCGGTTCTATGTACCAGTTCGGATCTACAGCGACCAGACAGAAGGAAACCAGTTCTTCTCTGCGGCCCAGAACGAGTCTGTTAGCGTTGAAATCGAGATCCTTCACATATAATTTTTCTCTGAAGTGTATCCCCAGCCCCCTTCGCTGGCCTATCGTGTAATCGGTGAGACCGTTATGACGGCCAATTACTTCACCGGTTCCTTTGACTATATCACCGGTGGAGCCTTCTATTCCCTGACTGTGAAGAAAGCTCCTGTAATCGTTGTCGGGTATGAAGCAGATCTCCTGGGAATCCTTCTTCGAGTGTACCGGAATTGCCAGCGAACGCGCCTTCTGTCGTACTTCTTCTTTCGAGAGTTCACCGTTCGGAAAGCGGATGAAGGGAAGTTTCTCCTTCTTCACTCTCGAGAGGAAGTAGGCCTGGTCTTTCCTCTCGAAGCTCGCCCGGGCAAGAAAGAACCGCCCATCTTCATCACTGATTATCCTGGCGTAATGGCCTGTGGCCACCGCTTCGTTGTTATCTGCCAGAATTCGTTCGGCGAGGATTCCGAACTTTATCGTATCGTTGCACAGAACGCACGGGTTGGGGGTGAGCCCGGCGGCGTAACTGCCGTTGAAATACTCTATCACCGTCTCTCTGAATTGATAGCTGAGATCGACTATCTTCAGTTCGATACCCAGGTGTTCCGCAACCCTAATCGCATCTTCGGCAGTCTGGGTTGTCGTTCCGTCTGACGGAAGTACTATCATGTGGTATCCCGTAACGTTGTATCCGGATTCTATCATCAGTGCCGCGGCAACGGCGCTGTCCACACCGCCGCTCAGTGCCATACCGACCTTCATCTTTCATCACCCAGACAATGTTAGCAGCCTTTTTTGGTGAGAGTGTTGCGAAAGGGTATAATAAAAGTGTGAAGAATGGCCGAAAGGATAGTTCGTTGTTTGAGACAATCGTTGCACTATTGAACTTGTTTAGTTCCATTACGGAAAAACGCGGGTATCACAAATTCATTTTTTTGAGTTCATAATGACTTCATCTTCAATCAAAAGGAGGGGTACTATGAAAAAGATCTTGCTTGTATCACTCGTGATTCTTGTTTCGGCGATTTCGCTTTTTGCCGCCAAATATGTGGTTGGCACCAGTGCAGATTTTCCACCGTTCGAATACGTGCAGAACGGTGAATTCATGGGGTTCGATATCGATTTGATCAAAGCGATCGCTGCCGAAATGGGGTTCGAAATTGAAATAAGGGATATGAGTTTCGATTCACTGATCGCCGCACTAGTATCCGGCAATTTGGATATAGTCATATCTGGTATGACTATCACCGCCGAGAGAGCTGAGGTCGTTTCCTTCTCCAGACCTTACTGGACCGCCGATCAGAGTGTTGTGGTCAGAGAGGACTCCGATCTTACCGTAACGGCCTTATTCGGAAAGCACAGCGTCGGTGTCCAGACCGGGACCACCGGTGATATCTGGGTTGAAGACAACCTGGTTACTACGAAGATTCTCACCGGCGAATTCAAGAGATACGAGACGTACACGCTCGCCATGACCGACCTGATCAACAAAAATCTCGACGCAATTGTACTCGATTCACCCGTGGCGCAGAGTTTTGCCAGCGTAAGGCCCGTTAAAATTGTAGCTATTCTCAAGACGTACGAGGATTATGGAATTGCCATCAATAAGGCAAATAAAGCCCTTCTTGATCTGATCAACGAAGGAATAAGCAGGCTCGAGAGTTCCGGTAAGCTGGCCGAACTGAATCTAAAGCACTTTTGATCTGAAGGGCGGAGGTAATCATAGATAAATTCGGACTGATTATCGATTCCTTACCCGCACTCTTTAATGGTTTGTGGGTAACATTACAGATAACTTTCTTCACACTGGGGTTGGGCCTCGTTCTGGCCCTCCCCATTTCTTTCGGCCAGATCTATGGCAATAAACTTCTAAAAGCGATAATTGCAGTGTACGAAAAAATTCTTAGAAGTATTCCCGAACTGGTCATACTGTTCCTGATATTCTACGGTTTTCCCAGAATCGGGGTTCGTTTCTCACCGTTCGCGGCCGTGGTCATCGGTCTGGGTTTAAGATCTTCGGCGTACCAATCGCAGGTTTTCAGAGGAGCCATAAATTCAGTCAGCAAAACCCAGATGAGGGCGGCAAGATCTCTGGGAATGAGCAATTTTCAGGGGTTCGTCTTCATCGTTCTTCCCCAGGCTTTGAGAATAGCTCTTCCACCCTGGACCAACGAGTTTACCATAGTTCTTAAAGACTCATCGCTCGCCTACGCTCTCGGAGTCACCGAAATCCTCCGGCAGGGCGGTTATATTATCGCGACAAAGCACGAACCGATGATTATTTACCTGACGGTAGCGGTTTTCTACTTCGTCGTTACCATCGTTATAAACAAGAGTCTTGGAAGGGTTGAGAAGAAGCTGGCAATACCTGGATTTGACGTAAAGGAGACTGTTAGATGAGCGAAGAAAACGTCGTTTTGAAGATAGAGAATCTGAAGAAATCCTTTGGAGACAAAGAAGTCCTGAAGGGTGTTTCATTCGAGATGAAAAAGGGTGAAACCAAGGTAATAATAGGGCCTAGCGGAACCGGGAAAAGCACTCTCCTGGCCTGCATCAATATGCTCGTTGTACCCAACGGCGGAAAGATCTGGCTCGAAAACGAAGAAGTCACCTCAGCGAAAAACCTGAATAAGATCCGGCAGGAGATAGGCTTCGTGTTTCAGGATTTCGGACTTTTCAGTCATCTGACAGCCCTGAAGAACGTCATGATCGGTCTCACCAAGGTGAAGAAAATGGAGAAAGAGGCTGCCAGAGAGCTCGCGATGGCAGAATTGAAGCGAGTCGGTCTGGAGAAGGAAGCCTCGCTCTACCCGGCACAACTCTCCGGAGGGCAGAAACAGCGGGTGGGCATAGCCAGAGCCCTCGCGATGAAGCCGAAAATAATCCTCTTCGACGAACCGACATCGGCCCTGGACCCGGAATTGATAGGAGAGGTTCTGTCGGTCATGAAGAACCTTGCCCTCAGCGGTATGACCATGCTGGTGGTGACACACGAGATGGGATTCGCCAGAACCGTCTCCGACGAGATCATTTTCATGGAGAATGGTTACATAGTTGAACAGAGTTCTCCGGAAGAGATGTTCAAAAACCCCAAGAATCAAAGAACCAAGGAGTTCCTTTTCAAACTCAACG
>NZ_DAOSEH010000058.1:0-15949 GCF_035363035.1 Mesotoga sp.
TTCGGCTATGGCGAAGACTTCTTGAAGCTTCTAGATAATGATTACAGCTGTACGGAAAACTACAAAAACTACCTCCGGAAAATGATTCGAGAAGTCTGGTCCCTGCAATGGATTGGCGATCAGATACCGGAGACCGTTGAGCATTCTCAGCGCCATAGCAAAAGGCTTATGGAATTCACTGTCAATCTTATAAACACCATTGGTGAAGAGAACTTCCTCAATGGTGTCCCTAAGCGCTTGAAAAATGAGTTTTATTTTGTGCTTGCCATAGCGATGAACGTTCATGACCTGGGTCACACAAAGCTAACCTACAAACTTGGAGACGGTCGCATATTGCCGCTGGACAGTCTTCCCTGCGTAGTAAGAGATCTTCACCATGAGCTCTCATACCAGATGCTGGAAGATGATAATAAATTCAAGCTCTTCGGTGAAGAGAAGGCCCCATGTGATCCTCAAACCTGGAAAGACATCAAAACTGCCGTGAAACTGGTGACCAGATATCACAGAGAATACATGCCCATTTCCGGCAAGCCTGGAAAGCTGAAGGATATTGTGAAGATGCTTTCGCTGGAACCAGAACCTCTCGATAAGGTGGTTGCGGCTAGTTTCGCCGACGAAGACTGGCAGAAATTAACGATAATGGCTTCTAGATGGCTAAAGTTTATTGACGGCACGGATGTTCAGTCAGACAGAACTGTAGAGAAGAACTATTTCAAGACACGCGTCTTGAGAACAATAACCGAGATCGAAGCGCTTGGTGTGGAGCTCGAAAGCAACACGGAGATCTCACCATCTATTAGAAGTGAGGTATCCGATCTTGTGGGTGAAGTGAGCAAGCTGCGAGCATCCTTCGAAGCCTCTGGATACAAGTCAATGAACAGAGATCTCGCAATCTCAATCAGTAAGAAAGCAAGTGAGCTAGAAAAGAATACACTCTACCCAATGATTTGGAAGAGAATCGATGAATGCAAGGGTACGATCACGATGCCAAACTGGCTGAAGCTCCTTTCAAAGATCTCTTTCAAGGCTGTCCAGTTTCCACACTTCGAAAAACACAATATGGTGAACTACGTTTACCCAAGGTTCTTCATTGAAAAGAGCCTATTTGGAAACACCGATGGCACTCTCCGCCTGAGTATCAATATAGAGAGAGAAAGTATATATGACGTGAATTCAGTGATTAAAATCATAGACGGCGTTAAGAAGGACATAGTTAAAGAGTTCGTCCGTTCCGGCCTGAATCAATTCGCAATAAAAACCATAAAAATGGAGGTCACACCATTGACGGAGAAGATACTACTTACCCCTCTCGGCACATCCCCGGGAGTGCTTTACACACTTATCAAAAGGCTGAATCCAGACAGAGTAATAGTCATCACCTCGAAAAAGGGCGAGGAGAAGCTCCCGGAAATATGCGAGAAAGCCGGCTTCGATCATAATAAGATCAAAGCTTATCTCTTCGATGATCCATATACAGGCTTTGAAGAGATCGCCGGCGTCATTAAGAGAATGATCTCGGACTTTCCGGTTGACATCACATCCAGAATTACAGTAAATCTCGCCGGGGGAACATCCTTCCTTCAGTATGTCACAGGTGAATTTTCGGAGGTACTGGAATCGAAAAAACTCGATGTGACAAAGGTTTTCGCAGTGGATAGAAGAGATTTCGCACTTCAGAAAGCCGAACCGTACGTTGTCGGCGAAGTCGTTGAGCTGCCCGGAGAAGACTCATGGGAAAGATAAGAAGAATTATCACAAACGTCGGAGCGACGATCTGGCAGAGAATGGTGAGAGAGCTTGAAAATTCAGTTGGAGAGCTCGCGGGCAACAATATTCTTAATTACATCAGGAAGATGGAAATAGATCAGCAGAAGAAGATATCCCCGGAAATCAACGGGCTGGAGACTTTCGGAATAGACAAAGATGATCTCCTTATATTCATTGCAACGAATACCGAAGTATCTAAAGCATGCATGGAAGGTCTCACCGAGTTCTACAGGTCCCGGGGAATCAGTGTTGTGACCAGAGTGGTCGAAGGTTTGACAGATGATTCGAGTACAGCCTTTAAAAAGGGGATCGCAGATTACGTAGATCTGATTATCAGCCTCTTTGACAAGGGCGAGCAGTGGTATTACGAGAACTTCTTCAATGCCACCTCCGGATACAGATCGCTGATCCCGTACACGACGATCGTTGCGGCCGTCTTCGATTCCAGGGTATTCTATCTCTACGAGAACTCGCCATTCTTGCTCGATCTTCCACCCTTCCCGATCAATTTCGACTTCGGTATAATGGAGCAACATTCAGCTTTCTTCGAAAAAGTTGAGAACGATTGTGTTCCTTCCAGAGAGGCAATAGAAGAGTTTGGATATGAACTTTTCTCCAAAGTTGTCCCGCAAGTGTTGCTTGAAGAAGATGGGCTGGTCTATCTCTCGAACTTTGGAAAAATCCTTTGGGGTAGGTACACTGTCTCGAACCCCGAAATCTACTTCAGCGATTCAGCCCAAAAATTTATAAACAGAGACCCTGTTTATCTCGACTATGTCAGAAAGATGCTCAGGGGAGAGGCCGAAGCCGAACACTATCTTCACGAATATGTTGGAGATGCTCAGTGCTATAAATTTCCGGCGAAAGGGGTCAGGATATTCTACATAAGAGAGGGAGATGGCCCCTTCAGAATAGCGGCCATACTTCCTAACCATGACGAATACGAGAGATATATCAAAACAAAACAACACGAAAGTAGCCTGAGCTACACAAAAACCAGAATAAATCTCTGAAGTCCGGGTAAGGAGAACTGAAGATCTAGAATTATTGAAAGCGGACACGCCAAAGGTTCCTGTGAAACACCTGATGCGGGCAGCCATTTTCCAATCTGGTTATCTGCTCAAAGCCAGTCGCCTCAGGCGGCCAGTTTGCTTTCTAAGAGCGTTTTTTAGTGGTGGGTTGTGCGCTGTTGCGCACAACCTCCATTATATTAAGGACCCCGCTTGCCGCTTCTCAAAATCGCTTCCCCGCCAGTTCGATCATCCCCATTCCCAGGGAGTTTTTCTGGCCCAGTCCGCAGTGGTATAGAAAAGCTATCTCTTCTTTCTTTCCCGTGATTTTGACGGGTACCATCGAGCCGAATACTTCCGTGTCTTCTTTGATCTTTAGCCTTAAGTTGCTTTTTCGGCCGGTTCTCTTCAGGTATTCCCTATCCACCGTCAGTTCTATGTCGCTTTCAATACCGTGGAAGATTTTGAGCTTTTCTTTTGCGTTTCTAGTGAGGTATTCGTCGAAAAGGTCCGGCTCCTGATAGGCCCTCAGGTAGGTGGGGGTGGTGTACTCCTCGCTGCGGGTAGATAATACGATCGGCGAGATACACTTGAACAGCTCTTCGCCGTCGGAGAACTCCTGGGAAGTTGCAAAGGCTCTCTCGATGAGCAGCGAATGATTCAGAACTCTTATCTCTCTGTTTAGCAGCAGGAAGTCCACAAGGTTCTGCATGAACTCCCTGACCGGCGAGGAGATGTACAGGGTGCCTTCATTTTTGGTGAATACGATCAATTCGCCGTTGTCCCCGCCCCTGGTGTAGCCTCCTGGCTCGGGAATTATTCTCGAGAAGCAGAAGAACTTGAAGCTCTTGTTTCCATCGACGAATCCTTTGTCGTGAAGCCACTTCGAATAATCGGGATTCGCCTGCTCTATCATCGAGTAAACCAGTCCCGATAGCTGATAGAAGTGATCGCGTGGAATAGCTTTATTTTTTAAACCGCTGAAGTTAAGCTTGACTCTCAAAGTAAACCTCCATGATATTTTAGATAACCACGTCTTCCGAAAGGACGATGTCCCTTTCATCCATTTCGGCGTTCATAATCGAGGTTTTCAAGACACGTTCGAGTTCTCTGAAGTTGCCCGGATAGTCGTGCGACTCGAGCTTTTCGATAGCCTTGAGACTTATACGCACAACCCCTGCGCTTTGTTCGATATTTTTCTTCTGCAGCAGGTAACTGATCATATACCTGAAGTCTGACATCCTTTCTTTCAGGGCCGGTATCTTTATTTCGTAAGAAAAACGCTGATAAAGATCATTTCTGAAATTACCGCGCTTCGCTTCCAGTTGAAGATCCCTGTTGGTCGCCGCTATGAGCAGAAGGGGGATCTTCACCCCCCGTGGGTCGGAGTATCCGTCTATAATCACGCGCAAATCATCCAGATAAGTCAGAAGCTTCGCCTGGACGCTCGCCCCTATCTCGCCTATCTCGTCGAGGAACACGGCGCTTCCGGCCATCGAAACCATCTTGCCGACCCTGAACTTCGCACCGGTGAAAGCCCCTTCGAAGGTCCCGAACAGTTCATTCTCCAGAAGGTTCTCCGGTGTGTTGACCAGAGAGATTTTGGCGAATCTCTTCGAAAGATCAAATCCCAGTTCGCTTGCTATGTATTCCGCAAGCAGGGTCTTTCCGCATCCGGTAGGACCCGTAAGAAGTATCGTGACCGGCTTTCTGAAAGAGGGTTCCATTTTGGTTGAACACTTTTCTATTTCTTTCAACAGGTCGACGGCTTCTCTTGTGTTCTGTTTTTCGGATGTTTCGAGTTCGCGCAGCTTCTTCAAATTGCTCTCGACTTTCCCGTAAAAATCTTTAAGGCATCCGGAATAAACACTTGTGGCTCTTATCACCTGCCTTGTCTTTACCATGGTCTCGTGGGTTGAAGTGTCTGCAAAAAGTGAGAGATAGTCGTCTTTCTCGTCGTCCACTTTTGAGACCTTCCAGTCTATGCTCTTGGAGAATTCGCTTTCCGGATAATATGACGCCAGCTTGTTTCGGATAACCCTCTTCATCACAGTCTCGAATCTGGCTATCTCCGCGTACTCCTGCTTCTCCCCGTAGAAACGGTCGACGGGGAAGACCCCGAAGGCTCCACACTCTTGCGCGTGTCTCACAACGTCCAGAGTGAGGCCATCCTTGAAGAACATACAGATGTTTTTCTCGTTTTCCATATCCCGGCAATTCGCTTCGTAATAGCCGCTTGAAATCAGAAGTATCCTCACAGTTTCTTTCGATCCTTCACCCTTTTCCGAAACCTCTGCATAACCGGCCTCAACGAATAGCTCTACTTTGTCTCTGAGGTCTGCCTTGTTCTGTATGAGGGACTCGAGAATGTTCTTCAGAGCCCCTGTATCTTCTTCCTTCAGCGATTTGCTTATAATGAAAAGCTCGACTTTTCCAGCCAAAAGAATCACCTCAATCGTTCAAAGAGTCCCATAAACCCTTCGCTTTTCTCCAGAAGATTGTAGAAAGATTCAATGGTTCCGCATTCGTCGGGGAAGCCCTCGGAAAAGATGCGCGAGTTGATTTCGATAGCCCTTTCTATGATGCGTTTAATACCTGCCGATAAATATATGTTCCCATCGGTATTTGAAGCTATCTCTTTTAGCTTTTCTTTCAAATCTTCACCTTTATTCTGATCGCCCAGGGCTATCCTCAACATGATAAAGGCGAGCCCGGGATAATAAGTCTTTCCCGGCCTTCCGGGTAGGGTGAAGCAGTTGAAACGTATGTAATCGCCTTTGTGGCTCTTCAACATGTATTTTAAATGGGTCCGGTTGGTTTCTTCCTTGCGTTTTTTCCCCGCCAGAGTATGGGCGGCGAAACCCTCGTACAGGCTCTCTATCGAAGGTTCTTCGAACCGGTAGAAACCGTTCAGATAGTTCTCCAAGACCGTCGCCACTCTATTTACGTATTCTCCAAAGAACGCCATTCTTTTTTCTTTTTCTTCTGAATAGAATTCGTACGAGAAATTCCTGCGGTATCTTCTGAGACAGTAGAAACGGCTGCCCCTGACTATTTCGATCAAGACCTTCTTTTGAGCTATGTACTGGTCGTCGCCTGGCTCGAAAGTGAAGAGTTCCTCATCCTCGTCGGACGTCATAGAATCGGAAAGGGCCGTCTCTTCGTCGTTCGTCTCCGGCCTTTCAAGAGAATCCTCGTCCACCGGATCGATGGGTTCTTTTTCTTCCGAAGTATCCACCGGATAATCGTTGAGACTCCTTGTAATCCTGGAACGGTCGTCACTTTTGCCTTTTTCTTTTGCTTTTTCCTGTGTTTGAATGGTCTGCTTCGTTTTCATTTTTTCAGTGCTCATTTCTTCACCTCACCCGGTAACAACGCGTATATAGCCTTCGGAGAGCTTTCAGCGATCACCCTGCCTTCGAGAGGTTCTATCCCGCCCCTCCCCCGCTCGAAGGAGAGCGCCGAGAAAAAGCCCCGCTCCAGGCTCGAAAGGTATTCCTTGACTCCAGATTCGTCCCTGAGCGACAGATCTTTCATGCGTCTGAAAAGTATTTCGAAGTATATCGAGCTGACGTCTATACTCTTCAAAAGAGGCGTTCCCTTTTGCCCTTCCTTCGGCTTCACACCCATTATGTCCTCTACGGATCTTTCCGCCAGCCTCTTTATGTATTCCACATAGTCGTCCTCTATTTCGTTCTCTTCCTTTCTCTTGCTCTTTCTGAGGTCAGACGTTGGACGGATCCTTTTGAAGAATTCCGACGACACTCTTTGCATATTGAAGCCGCTCGAGCCGGTCTGGAAATTCTTCATGGAAAGCTGCGTGCCGCGCTCGCCTATCGTATGGCCGGCCAGCACGCCTATATAATCTCCAATCTCATGCTCGCGCATCGTGGATAACTCTAACCCGCAGCATTTGGAGCAAAGGCCGTCAACCGCCCGGCAAGTTACGGGGCTCCTGACGATAAGATCGCTATCCCCGTATTCTTTGACATCATCCCGGGTAACGAGTCTCCAGCCTTCATCTTCCGGCCTTTTCACGTACCTCCCCAGTAAGAAGCGTGAGAAGTCCACTCCGCACCGCGCAAACATTTCGAAATCTGCCCGGTCGATTCTAATACCCTCTTCTGTTTCACAATCGATTTCGCTTATGCGGAGGGGATAAAGAAACTCCACCATCTTACGGGTGAAGTAACCGGCCTGGGCGACGTGAAGCTTTTTGTCCATCAGTCCGGCCCTCGATCGACTCGCGATAGTCCGCTCAGGGTCCAAGTCTCCCGGTCTGACTATGTACTCATCGTTCGACAAACCCTTCGCAAACTTCGGTATCTCCTCAAAATTCTTTTCCTTTCCCCGGCTGCCCGATTCCTTTATTTTCTTGGCGTTACCTGAAAGCGTCGCGAGCTCGGCGAAAGATATGCTCAATGTCGAATCCATCGACGCATCCAGAGTTTCTTTCTGCCACTTCAAGAGTTCGGCGGGCAAATTTTTCGCTTTCCGAACGATATTGAGGACTTCATTTTTGACTTCGGACTTTTTCAAACCCGACCGGACATACTCTCCGTACACGAGGTCCTGATCGATGGAGTACACCAGTTCGCCGTTGCCTACTCTGTACGGAGAGAAGGAAGGGAGCATTCTCTTAAGCTCTTCTCCGGTATACTCGCCCTGATCTATCGGCAAATAAACGGCCATGGTATCTCCATCGAAATCGGCCCCAAACCCCTCACAAAGCATTATAGGCAGGCCGATGGTTCTGTGCTCCCAGAACAAAGGCTTTGCCGCGCTGATACTGTGTTTGTGCAGCGAAGGCTGGCGGTTCAAAAGCACCACGAGCCCCTTCTCTCTGGCCAGATCGGTCGCCCTGGCGGCCGCGGCGGGGCGGTTTGAAGGATCGACATTCAGTTCTTTCAGCTCCTTCAGCCACTCCAGGGCCATTTCCAGGGGCAGATAAACGTGGTCGATATCTATATCCGTGACGGGTGTTATAGTTGCCCTGGCCGAGTAATGAATTCTCCTGCCGAGCATATACTTTCGCAAATAACCGTTCTTCGTGAGCAAGTATTTCTTCTCGAGCTTTTTTTTGGCGGAACCCGGGTTTTTTTCTTTTTTGGAGGGTCGAATTCCACGCAGGAATTTCTTTCTGGCAGCGATTTTTTTCTCTTTCTCGTTGCCCGAACAATTCTCTTTTACATCTATTTCTTTGGGTTTCTGGAAGCGTATGGAACACGGCTCTGCTATCGTTTGGGGATCTACATCTTTATAAGTGTTTACCAGCGCCCTGAATGTCCAGAAATAATCCTCTTTGAAATTCGAGGGATCTTCGGTGTTCGTAATCGAAAGGGCGTTTATCGTGTTTATAGTATTATGATCGAAGAGAGTCCAGAATTCCATCTCTCCGATCCGCTGACCACCGTCTCTGCGCTTGCCTTTCACCGGTTGGCCCGTGATAGGAGAAACCTGAGCTTCGCTGACAACATGAAGCTTATCCCGCACACAATGGTCGAGTCTTACAAAGTACTGGTAACCCACGGTAGCTTTGAAGGATTTTCCGTCCGGAAAACTGAGAAAAAGCTGCGGCTGATTTTCTTTGAGCTTTTCGGCGATATCCAGAGGTTTAAAAGGTTCATCGACATACTCACCTTCCAGCGATTTTTGCGTTTCCAGGAGCTGCCCCAGGTTCATTCTGGTTATGACCCCGAAAGGGCTCAAAATAAGGTCTAGAGGTCTTCTCTGTCCCTTCAGTTCTACGGAAGGCATTTCACTGTCCGGCAGGATCTTCGATATCGTTCCCTTGTTGCCGTGTCGCCCGGTGATTTTATCGCCGACCTCCAGAGGCTTCCTGGTACCGATTTTCACTGTTACTTCGACCATGCCTGTATCGGAGAGATCTTTTTCCTTCATATCCTCCTTTATAATCTTGTGAAACCTTCTCAGTCTTATCTGATCGGTGCTCGCGTTCGACTGGATCACTCCGGGATAGAGAGAGCTATAACACTCGGCGCTGTAAGAGCCTTTTATCTTCGACCAGCCTTTCTCTCTTTTCTGAAATACCTCTCTTTTGAAGAGCCAGTCTCCCTTTCCAACTTCGCTTCCCGACGACCTGAAAGCGTATTCCACTTTTATTCCGGCCTTTTCGCTCTCGATGACGATTTTCGATTTACCCGCTACCTTGACCTTGCTGTCGGGCGTCACGGGAACGAAATCCTGGAAAGTCATGGATCTGACCTCGTCTATCGCCATCTTTTCGGCAAAGCTTTCAGAGCAGACGATACCGTCCTCGAAGTTCAATCCCCAGTACAGCGCATAACCGACGAGGGCGTTGACGCCTATGTTCATGTCGATCTCGTCGTACACGGGAGTGGTTATCAAGGGTTTTTCACTACCGACTACCCTGATCGCCTGCTTGAGGTTCTTCCCGCCCATCGTGACTCTGGTGCCGTCCGAATACATGATGAAAGGAACCATCCTTGTAGAAGGGCTGAATTTGCCTTCCTTACAATCTTTCGACTCGATTATCTCGAGTTTTTCGGCATCGTAGGAGGCACCGCTGGCCATAAACAGTGTCATTCCGATCTGCTCCGACTCGGGTGTTTCGAGAAGATCGAGCTTCCCGATATGCGATGAATGGGGACGCCTCATGGATTCAGGCACACGATCTCCCGGGACAACCACCTTTCTCAGATCGGATATCTTGAGCAAATCGTTGGAGTCTTGTAGTTCAAACAAAACCGGAACTTTTATCCAGATGAATTTGCCGTGACTATCTTCACCCTTCCGATCGCTTATTTTGTTTTCATCGCTTCTCCCTGAAGGCTCCAGCCGGTGGTACTTCACACCGGATTTCTGTCTATTGAATATGCATTCGGCGGCGTCTTTTACTTTTTCTATATCCCCCGATTCCCCGTTTTTGGAAAGATATATCAGTACATCGGCCATTTTCAAAGCCAGAGAGAGAAAATACCCGGGAATAGCCAAATGCTTTTCCAGATCGAGTTCGCTCAGCTTTTCCTCTCTCGACTTTCTCACAAGAACCAGAGGCGAGGAGTATTTATTTTCATCCATGTAATATACTCCCCTCGAATCCGGCTCGAGACATTTGAAGCGAATCTCCTCGTGTCTTCCATTGTATTTGAAAGAAAAGCGGACCAGAGAAGAACGCTCCGGTTCTACCAGCCGTTCAATCACTTCAAGATTCGGACGATACTTATCGAAGAGAGTGGGGTAACGGTCTTTCAGAAAGCTACCGATTCCTTTGAAAATTTCCTCCAGCGAGAAACTAAGAGTATTCATTGCGCAAACCTCCGACTAATCAACTGCTTAATCCGTTCCCGGTAACACAATTATATCTATTTGAAATGAAATATCCTAGAAAGTATAAAAAATATTCCACAGACATTGCGGCATGAATACTCTGCTTCGCACCTTTTTATTTTACAATGGGAAGTAAACTCCAGTCTTCTCAACCTGTTCGTGACGCCGGAGCCGGTTGCACTAACACACGCCCCGCCGAAGAGGGGCTGTTTAGATCAGGCAATAGGAGTGTGTGGTGTGGTTCCCTGTTGAACAATTGTGTCTTTCGGGCTGTCTCAAAGTTGTTGAGATCTTTACCTGGAGAGATCTTATCGGGTAACCCGGATAAAGTGAAGCGTGTATAATTGTTATGGAATGTGAAAGACGTACGGAGGTGAAGTTCTATGAGTTTTGCCCTGAAACGGGGTGGAAGACCTAAAATAAACCGGATAAGGAACAATTTCATAAGGGCTTCAGTCCTGCTGGCAGTGGTTACGCCGGTCTCCATATACGGGATTTTCGGTTTCATGAACGCGAGCAAAAGGCTCGAAGGCTTCGGTTGGTTGCTTCCACTGCTGATCGTGATATGGGCTCTGGTCGGCGCCATCTGGCTTTACTCGTTCTACATGTACAGAAAGGCTCTCCAGAATGCGAGAAGCTACTATACAGGCCTCAGATCGAGGCGCCTGAAAGCTTCGGGTTCCTCCTTCGACCGGTCGATTATCGTTCCGATAAAGATGAAATCAAGCTGACCTTCTGTTGTTCATGAACCATTCGTAGAGCTCAGGGTTCGAATACGTCTCTGTCCAGGCGTCGTGTCCTGCTTCGGGATATATCTTCAGCTGGACGTTGCCGCCGGCCGATTTCAGCTCCCGCACAAGCACTCTGCTCTCCTCCACCGGGACGATGTTGTCCTTTTCGCCGTGAAAGACCCAGACCGGGATGTGCTTTATCTCAATCACCCGTTCGGGGAAGCCCAGTATGCCCAACCCCCCGCCGCAAATCGGTGCGATCGCCGCGAAGGTCTCCGGGTATTCGACCGCCATGTGCCATGTGCCGAATCCACCCATCGAAAGGCCGGTGAGATAGAGCCTGGACTCGTCGATTCTGTATTGTTCGACAATAGTGTCTATCAGGTACTTCAGGTCTTCGAGCCTGTTCAACCACCAGTCGTTCTCCGGGCATTGCGGCGATACCGTCACGAATGGAAAGTCCTCCATCTCGTTCACGACTCTGGGAATGCCGTGCTTTTTCACCAGCGATAGATCGTTTCCCCTCTCGCCGGCTCCGTGGAGAAACAGTATGAGCGGCCAGTCGTCCTCTATCTGATCGTATTGCAAAGGTAGCGATAGATAGTATTCCAGCGATCTCTTCAAGTTGAAAACCACTCTCGAAGGATGAAGCTCCATTCTTCCACCTCCTCTCGGTCTTAATTTAGAGGATAACACAATACTCCCGGCGAGCCGATAAAATCATATACTCTCGCAAAGTCATGCGCCGCTTTCCTTTTTCAAAAAGGCTCGTTCATGAAGACATCGCATTTTTGTATGTCCTCGCCGTTGTAATCCTTCAGGATTCTTGCCATCTTCAGTTCCACCATTCTCCTCAACGACTCTCTTCCGCCGATAACGGTCGAAATCGCCCCGATCCCGATCTCCAGCTGCGCCTCTTCTTCGGGGATTTTTGTCAGGTTCAGCACCCCGTCCCGTATCTCCAGCATGATGCCGCCGACGTTCCACGGACACTGCGCGTCTTCGATCTTGAGCGCGATTTTGACGTCCGGGCTGTCGAGCATCAAGCCGTCGAGTTTCATGATATCAACTATTCTTATCATCGATCCCTCTCTCAACTGGCATTCGTCGGGTTTGTCGTAAAGATACGGCCAGATCTCGCAATTCATGGGCCCGAAGAGATGGATCTTGTTGACCTGATGGGAGAGGCTCTTTATATACGAGAACATGGCCTGTCTTACCTTCTCGTCTTTGCTCACAAAGGTAAGGATGGAATGAAAGTAACTGCCTTCTTTCCGGTCCAGGTTGATCGAGTAGTCCATCAGCCCAACGACTTCGCTTTGTCTGGTGAACCTGACCACTCTCTTGGCGACCTGGGAGGACCATACTGGCGATAGCCTGTCACGCCAGTCGGTTTGGTTCCTCAAGACGTAATTATAACTGGAGGAGGCGTAGCGCCGGTAAAACTCTATCGATTCTTCATCGGGGAAGGCCACATCCCGGGCGTCGATGTCGCCGGAATCGAAATCCCTTATGCTTGAGGGCGAGAATTTGATCAGCTGCCACCTGTCGAAGACCTCCCAGCCGTACTTCCTGTAGAAGTCCCTCTGGAAGGGATAAAGAACCGATACGGGATAACCGAGATCTCTCATGGACTCCAGAGTGGCCGACAGAAGCAGCCTGACGCCGCCCTTGCCCCTGTAGTCCTGCCTCGAGCAGACGAGTGCGATTCCGCCCATCGTAACTGCGCTTTCCCTCAACCTCATTCTGTAAGGATATACGACACATCCGGCCACCAGGGTCTCCCCGTCGTAGGTTCCATAAAGCAAGCGGCCCCCCTCGACCAGCTGCTCAAAGAGTTCTTCCAGTTCGTCGCGGTCTCTCTTCTCGAAGGAAAAGGCCAGAGCCGATACCTCGATCATTTCCCTGTAATCGGATATTTCTTTGAAAATCACTTTATCTCCCCCTATTCTCGATTTGTTGCATATGTGTCACGACGAACATTGTATCATGAAGACCGAAGCGCAAGAAAACTACCCGGAAGAGCGGAAAGAACTGTCGAGCGTTGTTGGTTAAGGACCACGAGATGAGGAGAGAGAGACTGACTGACGCGAAAAATGGGACAGACATGAAGAGATTTGTCAGTCCCGGTTTTTCGCGCGATGACAGTCTTACAATCTTCTCGTCATGAAGACTGTGATTCTGTATGGTATCCTGCTTTTACCTACAACGCACAACCAACAACCGTTCTTAGAGGGAGGCGGCGAACTTGGTAGAACGTTTAACTGAAGGAAATTTGAAGGATTTTCTTTCCTACTGCCAAAAGTACGGAGGAGAACACGATGATTCGTATCTCCCCGGAGATGATTTCGCGATCGACGATGATCATCCTTCCTATTTGCTCTACGATGAAGATCGGAGAGTTTGCGGCGCCTCTTCGCTCATGCTGGAAGAGCGCTACAGGAGAGCCAGGAAGGGAAGGTTCATGATATTTCACTCCACTCAATCGGGACTGGATGGTTACAGGGGTTTGCTCGAAGCCATCCTTGCCGAAGCTACGGAAGCGGTTAGGAGCGTCTATCTCTTCGTTCCGCCCGGGCCGGAAATCCAGCGTGTGCTCGAGAGGCTGGGCTTCGAGATCGAACGCTATTCATTTGTCATGCAGAGAAAAATGACGGATTTTGAAATCCCCGTTCAAGAAGGCATTAGCTTCGTGGCCTTTAACGAGAGAGAACACAGAGAACTCTACTGCCGTATAGTCAACAGCGCTTTCAAGAAGATCGCCGGCCATATCGATATAAGACCTGAGTGGGTCTCGGCGATGATCGAAAAGTACAACATTCCGGCGGAGGGTATTCAGTTGCTTTACTTTGAAGGCACTCCCGCGGGTCTCTTTTTCAGTGAAATAACCGAAGACGGAATGCTAGAGATAGGGCCGATAGCCGTGCTGCCTGAGTACCAGGGTAGGGGATTGGGTAGAACGCTGTTGCGCAGGGCCGTTCAACTGTCGCAGCGATTAGGTCTGGACAGCGTGCTCTCCGTGAACGCCGAAAACGAGAAGGCCCTTTCTCTGTACCTCAAGGAGGGGTTCACGAAGGTCGACACCAGGATCTGCTACGGGCTGAATCTGAATCCATGATTCTATCAGATCGGCAGGCTCAGTATTTGCCGGGCAGGATTCTCTCGAGTGCCCTCGGATCGAGTATCTTCACTTTCCTTCCCTCGAGGGATATTATTCCCTCTCTCTGAAGATCCGACAAGGCGCGGGAAATGACTTCCCTGACGGTTCCAAGACCGCCGGCGATTTCGCTCCTGGTTTTGTCGAGAGCGAAGGTTTCCGAATTTTCGCGGGTGGATTTATCGATCAGGTACATGGCCACTCTCTGTCTTACCTTTCTGAGAGAAAGTATTTCGATGAGGTCGGAAAGGTTGTCGATCTTTTCGGAAAGGCTGCCCAGAAAGCTCAGGAGGAACCGCTCGTTCTTGAAGGCCTTCAGCAGGACCCTGAGCGGGATCTCGAGGACTTCCGAAGGTCTTTCGGCGACCACGTTCGTTCGGTACGGGCCTCTCGAAAAGACGAAGCCCTCGCCGAGGAGATCGCCCTCCCCGAGGAACTTTATGATCTGTTCGTTTCCCGATGGAAGAAGCTTCGACACTTTTAAACCGCCCGAGAGTACCACTGTGAGACAATCGCAGAGATCGTCGGTGGTATAGAGGAGCTCGCCCCTTTCTACGGAGACCGTCCTCGAAGCCTTCAAAAGAGTGTCGAGCTCATCTCCGCTCAGTGAAGCGAAGAAAGGGCTCTCGCCGGGTTTCATTTCACGCTCTCGATCCGTTTTCTTTCTATCAGACCCAGCATGTGGCCTTCTGGGTCTCTGAAAAAGGCGAGAATCGCGTTACCCGACTCGAACGGACCCAGTAGAATCTCGGCCCCGCGCCTGGCAACTCTCTCGAGAACTATCTTTATATCTTCGACTTCTATATACAGGGCCCTGTGGGGCGGGAGAAGCCCTTTGCCGGTGAAGATTCCGCCGTCTATGCCTCCGGCGCTTCCGCTCTTGAATGAATAGAACCCGGTATCGTCCACAGAGCTCTCCCATTCGAAGACATCCCGGTAAAACTCCGCCAGGGCCGGCCCGTCTTTTGCGTTGATTTCCCAGTAAACTATGGGGCTATTTCTCTTCGCCACGGTCCTATCCCTCCTGCGCATCCGATACGTTCCTTGTCATGTTCATGCTGGTGACTTCGTAACCCATTTTCCTGTAAAGCGAAACCGCCGCCGCGTTGTGGGCGAACACATGGAGCGAGATGCTGGCTATTCTCTTTTCTTTCGCGTACTCTTCCAGGGCGGCGAGGGCGGCACGGCCGTACCCCATTTTTCTGAACTCTTCGAATATTATAAGATCGTATATGAAGGCTTTCTTCGGACCTTCTCCGGGGGCGATATTGAGCCAGATATATCCCGCCCTTTCGCCGGTCCCTTCATCCAATATGCTGAAAAAAACGTGATCCTGTGTGTCGATTCCCCGCGGCAGGAGAGTGTTTATCTGGTTCATCGATTTCTCCAGAGCCTCTTCTCTGGTCCATCTGCCGGATCGAATGTTATCTTTTGCATAATTGGCCGTGAGTTTTTCAAGGTACGCATCGAAATCCGCCGGCGACATGTTTTCCAGTTTAACCATAAGACCTCCCAAAAGACTCATGCCAGTCTCTCGAAGATTTCCTTCTCCACTATTTCCCTGGTCCTGTTCGATTCTATCTTTTTATCGCGCGTACAGGTTTTACTCATCGCGTCTAGACGCGATAGAAGATCTCTGAAGATCTCGAGCGCGGTTCTTTTGATCCCCGTCGATTCGAGGTTCGATAGGCGAACCGCGGTATCGGCGAGGAAGCTCTTGTCGATGGAAAGATTGTCGAGAATGAAATCCCGCATCGTACCGATAGCCGCCTCCGTGATCTTCACCGGGCAGGCGTTCCCTATGAATTCGTTGAGCAGAGAGGCATCGAAAAAACCTTCGAAAAAGCCCCTGAAAGCACGCGAGTTTTCGTATATCTTCTGAAGCCTTTCGAATGCGAGGCTGCACTGCCCGTTTCTCACGTAACCTTTTATAGATTTCTCGATGGCCTTTCTCAACTCCTCCATGATCTCTC
>NZ_DAOSEH010000059.1:0-15419 GCF_035363035.1 Mesotoga sp.
CGTGATTCTGAGTCAAGCTCAGAATGACGGGAAGGAAGAAGGGCTGTCATCCCGTAGTGCTCTTATACGGGATCTCGCTCTTCCCGCTCTTTCGAAGGAGCGGAGATGCCGGATCAGGTCCGGCATGACGGAAAGGAGGAAAGACCGCGAAAATGGGGACTGACGGGCTCCTGACGTCTGTCCCCGTTTTTCGCGAAGACCGGGCATGACGTGAGGGAGGAAGACCGGGATCCTGACTTGGAGCGCGTCAGGATGACGCGAGGGGAGAGCCTGCCCTGATGAGTCTGTCCTGAAATGCTCCTATTCAGGACTCCTATTCAGGGTCATCCCGTAGTGCTCTTATACGGGATCTCGCTCTTCCCGCTCTTTCGAAGGACGGAGATGCCGGATCGGGGTCCGGCATGACGGGAAGGAGGAAGAACGTGATTCTGAGTCATGCTCAGAATGACGGGAAGAGACTGTCATCCCGTAGTGCTCCTATACGGGATCTCGTTCTTCTCGTCCGTCTCTAAACAGAGGTAAGAGGAGGAGAGGTCAGAGGTAAGAAGATCAAAATCCCGCTCTTCTCGCCTCACACCTCTACCCTCTCACCTCTGGTTTCGCTCTTCCAAGGACGGTTCTTCTCGCTCTTCAGACTTCCACTACCTTTCCCTCTCTGAAGCTTCTGTATGCAGCCATTACGACTTTGAGCGACTGCAAACCATCGTTTCCTTCGGTGAAAGGCTCCTTGCCCTCCTTAAGGACTTTCAGGAACTCCTCTATCATTAACGAATCGAGATTGTCGCCGTAATTTTCCCATCGATTGCCCTTTTCGTTGGAATAGACCTCGATCTTTGAGTTGAAGACATCCAGAAAGAGCGTTCCCCTAGTTCCGACTATGTGAAGCGTTACATCTCCCCAATAGGGATGTGCCTTCGGTCTAGACCAGCTGCAATCGAGCGTCATGTACTGTCCTGTCGAGAGCTTGAACATCTCCAGTCCGCAGTCTTCGACCGGTATATCGTGTATAAGAGTGCCGTAAGTGGCGTAAACCTCCGTGAATTCACAATTCAGAAGCCATCTCACTATATCCACCACGTGCACTGTGTGGTCCATAACGGCGCCGCCACCGCCCAGAACGGGGTCTGTGAACCAGCCACCCGGCATTCTCCCGTGGTTGGTTCCCACCAGACTCACCACCTCGCCCAGCAGGCCGCCGGTGATGATCTCCCTGGCCTTTCTCACGGAAGCGCTGTACCTAACCGGAAAGGCCATTTGAAGCTTCACATTGTTCCTGTGGCAGATCTCGATCATCGCCTCCGCGTCTTCCACGCTTGTCGCGATAGGCTTTTCACAGAGAACGTGTTTTCCGGCTTTGGCAGCGATTTCGACGAACTTCCTGTGGGTCGAGTTCTCGCTCGTCACTATCACGCCATCGCTGCCGGCAACGAGTTCTTCGGGGTGTTCGCAAGGCTTGACACCAAGCTCTTTACAGGCCGTACTCATCCTGGATCTGTCCTCGTCGAAAAGCCCCGTTATCTCGATATCGTTCATTCTCTTCAAGGCTCTCACATAGCTGTAACCGTGCATATGCGCAATACCGAGGATCGCGATTTTCATCATCTCAAAACACCTCCGAAAGCTCGACCGGTCTGTGCAGCTTTGCCGACAGGTTGGCAGCCAGCGCGACTCTCAACGATTCTACGGCTTCTTGCCCGTTAACCGGGACTTCCCTGTCTTCATCTATCGAAAGTATGAAAGATTTCAATTCTTCAGCGTACGGATCGTAATAGGCGGTATTCTCCTGCGAGTATTTCGGCTTTCCGTCGATCGAGGTTTGCAGACGAAGCGTCGTCTCTCTCTCGTAGCTGTTGGTTATCATTCCCTTTGTACCAACGAATTCGTAGAAGGTTCCGAAGTTGACAGGCATCCCGGCCGGCTCGGCCCAGCTGCCTTCGACATGCGCCAGAGCGCCGGACTCGAACCTAAGAATCGCCATGCCATGATCGAAAGAGTCTTTCTTCCTTTCCGAGCTCAGCGCTACGGACCTCGCTTCGACGGTCTTGACAGGCCCCAGTAGTTTTCTGAGAAAATCGAAGTCGTGTATGGAGAGATCTACGAAGACGCCTCCGCTCTTGTCAATATCGGCAAACCAGTTGTCAATACCGTGAGAGGGAAAGGAACCTCCCCTGTAAAGTCTTGCCATCACTATTTCTCCGATGTCTCCGGCAAACGCGAGCTCCCTCACTCTTATATATTGCGGAAAGAAACGTACGACGTGGCCCACCATGAACTTCCTGCCGCTCTTTTTTGCCGCCCCGTCCATTGCCCTGGCCTCTTCTATCTTGAGCGCTACGGGCTTTTCGCAGAAGACGTGCTTGCCGGCCTCTAGCGCCCTGACGGCAAGCTCGCCGTGCGTGAATGTCGGCGTGCAGATATCCACTATGTCTATGACGCCGTTTTCCAGAACTTCCTCAAAGCTGGCGACGTTTGCTCCGTATTTTTCGGAGATTGCCTTCGCCCTGCTTTCGACTGGATCGACTATCCAGAGGGAACTGATCTCACCCATGGCCCGGTAGGCCCTCGCGTGGACGTTCCCCATCATTCCAGCTCCAAGTATCGCTATCGAGTGCATCTCGCTCCTCCTTTTCTCTTTTCCGGTTTGAATATATCGGCTTCGTTCAATCGAGTGCAGTTCAACACTCTGGTTATGAATTCTCTCTTCATAAGCTGTTCCGGCCCGTGCGAATCGGTTCCGTAAGAGAACCTAACGCCCTTTCGTTGGAGGAGATCGATCACCTCCAACCGTGGCGACGAGGACATCTCGTGTATCTCCACGGCCACACCGCTCTTTACAAGAGCCGGAGCTATCGAGGCGTACCAATCGAGCGTGAGATACTTCGCCGCGTAGTAACGCTCGATCTCGCGGCGTTCATCGAAGGTTCCGCCGTTTGCTCCAAGAGGTGCCGTGGGAAGATAACCCTCGACATGGCCCAGAACCTGAAAGCCTCCCTTTTCTATTCCGCGCTCTATGTAAGTCCTGTACTCTCTCCAGTAGTCGGATTCGCTTTTATGTCTTCCGTTTACCCTGTGTACGCTGGCGATCAAGAAATCGAAAGGTGGCGCCCCAGTCGGAAGCATCAAACCGTCCGGTCCCAGCCCCGTCTCGCCACCAAGAAAGACTTCTATGCCAGAATTTTCCGCTTCCTTTTTGAACCTGTTGAAGAGGTCCATATAATGGGCTTCCGACACGGCCACAGAATGGGGCAACCCCGTTTCGAAGTGATCGGTTATCCCGCATTTCGACAGGCCGGCACGTTTTAGCGCAGTCAGAAGCTCTTCGAAGGACATCGAACCATCGGAAAAGACCGTATGAATGTGAAAGTCAAAATCAACGCCCATCATCACAGCTCCAGATGTTTTCACCATCGAATTTCCTTTCGCTTTCTATCGAGAGAATCCTCAGTGTCGTCGGTACGATATCGGCCAGTCTTGCCGCCGGTATTCTACGGCTTTTCAACATACTACCCTGGAAAGCGATCACGGTTCCCTCCTCGCCCTCGGTTCCATGATAGCCGAATCCCCCCATTTTCACCAGTGCCCTGGCTGTGGTAACCCCTTTGTTCAGCGTGCAGGCTATATCTCCGTAGCGGCCGTTGCCCAGGCTTTCCATCTCTTCTTTCGAATAGACGCGCCAGAGTTCTCTCTCGTTTCTCAAACGATCGGTTATCTCTACGCGAAGGTTCCTGGCTCTTTCGCTCAGAAGAAAGATCGGCACGGTTGGGTATCTAAGCATCGCAATGTCGAGGTTCGAGAACGATTCGCCCTCACCAATGAAAGCTGCCTTCAGATTCATGGAGGCGAAAAACTCCTCTATCGAAAAATCGCTTGCCCTGTCGGCGTAACTCATTGAATGGTCTGACGAGATCACCAGGAGAAACTCCCTTCCCTTCCAGACCTCCAAAAGCCTGCCAATCGCCCAGTCTATCTTCTCGACCTCGGCCAGTGTCCTTTCATGGAAAGGACCGAACCTGTGACCGGCTGCATCAACGGCCTGAAAAATCGTGAAAACGGCGTCAAACTCTTCCATGCAACCGGCGATGAGGTCCGTCATTCCCGTCGTATTGGCCCCGTCGGTCTGGGTGTAAGAAATGCCTGCCCGTCCTTCGAGCATGAAATGCTGCACCGAGGCCACGCTGTAACCATTCTCGACGAGTATATCGCCAATAGTCGCCACTTTCAGATCGCGTAACTTTCCCCTCACCCTGCCTGCCCCTATATCCAGTCTGGTGTTACACTCGATTCCATGGCGGTCGGGAAGGCAGCCGGTGAGTATGGTGCTCATCATCGGCGTCGTGAGCGTGGGAAAATGGGAAGTCGCCTTCTGAACAGATAAACCTTCCTCCATTATCCGTTTTATCACCGGAGCTTTCGCCCTGGCGAGAATTTCCGGACCGAGCGCATCGACTGTTATGAAAAGCAATCGCGGTTTCATCTTCCCATCTCCAGCAAAGCCACAACCGGCAGGTGATCGGAGGCCAGCGAGGGTACGGTGTAGGCGTTGACCGGAAGAAATTCTCGACTTGCCAGGATATAGTCGATCTGCGGGCCGGGGTTGTTCGCAGGTATAGTATGCAGGTCGATACCCAGATAATGATTCACCGATCTCAGTTCCTCTATCACTTCTTTCATGCGGTTCTCAAGATCGAAATACTCTACGTTGAAGTCTCCCGCAACGATCGCCGGTAAACCGCTTTCTCGCACTATTGAGTAGATCTCGCCCAGCTCGGTCTCGATCTCCTTTATACCGGCCAGACCGAGATGTGTACCCACCACCAGAACCCGCACTCCTTCTATCTCGATTGTCGCGATGGCCGCTCCGCGCTTTGCGGCATTGAGCCATTTCGGCTGGGGCAAGGTTACGCTCCTGGCTTGGACTATCTCAAACCTGGCGAGTACGGCGTTACCGTAATAACTCGTCCCTTCGGTTGGCCCGAAGAAGAGATTCATACCGAGCGCTTCGGCGATCTCCCCGGCCTGGTGTATCCCGGCCGTTCTCGGATTGCCTTGATCGACCTCGTTGAGTATCAGAATGTCGGGCTCTTCGGAACGGACGACATCTATTATCCTCTGCAGATCGACAACGTCGTCGACCCCCCTCGCGTGGCGAATGTTGTAGGTCATAACCTTAATCGTCAGGGCCATGGATATCATCCCCATCAAAAGGAAGAGACAGACAAGGGCCTTTTTCATCTCACTTCACCCCCAAGAATCTCCAGAAGTATTCTATTGACATCACTAAGATGGAGGAAATCGGAGAAGCTTTCGCTACCTTCTCCGTAAGATAGGATCGGTATGTAAGAGGCCGTGTGGTCTCCGCTGCACCAGGCGATCTCGAGGTCGATCGCCCTCTCGTCGCCCATGATTATGCTCAGGCCGCCAGTCTCATGATCGGCCAGTATCAGGAAGAGAGTCTTCGAGTTATCGAAGCTGTCCAGCAGCAACCGAACGGTCTTCTGGAAGGCCAGCAACTCGGCCTTAACCGCCGCATCGTCGTTTATGTGCGAAGCGTCGTCTATCCTGGCCGCTTCTACTACCAGAAAGAGTTTCGGTCCGGCGATCAATTCAAGGCTCTTCCTGACGATCTCCGGCAGAGACATCTCGTTGGGAAGCAAAGCGTTTTCAAAGCTGTTATCACCCATCGAGAGAAAGGCCATGCTCCCCTTCTTCTCGCCGATCGGTTCGAAGAGTTTCTCGAACTGCAGGCCATATATGGTGTAACCACTGGCGGCCAATCTCTCGAGTGTTCCGTTCTTTTTGGGCTTTCCGGTGAAGGGATTCAGACCGAGTTTTTCAAGTCCGCCAGCGACGAAGAGATCGATATCGCTGTTCACTAGATCCTCGGTTATCTGAAGATCGTCGGTTCTGAAGGCGTGCGCGTAAAAAGCGGCAGGCGTGCCGTCATAATATCTGGCGTTGGTTATCATCGCGACCTTCCAGCCCCTCTCTTTCAGCACCGTTGCCACCGACTGCACGGGGTTGCCCGATGGATCGAGCCCGGCGGCGTTGTTGACCGTTCTGACTCCGGAGAAAAGGGCGGTGGCCGCGGCGGCCGAGTCGGTTATCAGGGCATCTACAGGCGAATTTAGACCGAGGGAGACCCTGAAGAGTCTCGTCGCCGGATTCTCCCCGTAGAGCAGTTCCGAGAGGAAGAGATGGTTGAAGCCCATACCGTCGCCGACGACAAGAACCACGTTATCCGGCGCGGCGAAAGACAGCGAGACGATCGACAGCAGTAAAGCAAACAGCAAAACTCTCATCGACAGAATTCTCTCCTTTCTTAACCTTTGAGACCAGTCATGGTTATACCCTGAATGAACTGCCTCTGCAGGAAGAGGTACAACACTATTATCGGAATAATGGCCATGGCGGCAGCCGTTATCTGCAAGTGTATCAGGTCTCCATACCTCTGTGTGAAGAATTGAACGCCCAGCTGCACGGTCCTGTGCCTGTCGTCGTTAACTACTAGCAAAGGCCAAAGGAAGGCGTTCCAGGTCGACATGAAGGAGAAAACGGCCAGCGCCGATAGCGGCGCCTTCAGATTTGGCAGGATGATCCGTACGTAGGTACCGAACTCGGAAGATCCATCTATTCGTGCGGCGTCGAGTAGATCGTCGGGTATGTTGACGATGAATTGCCTCATCAGGAAAGTACCGAAGATACTCACCGAACCGGTTATTATCAGTGCAAAGTAAGAATCGACCAGTCCTAGATCGTAGACCATTATATAAAGCGGAATGATGGTTACCGGGAAGGGTATCATCATCGCCCCCAGTATGACCTTGAAGATAATCTCCCGGCCTTTGAAACGGTACTTGGCGAAGGCGTAACCGGCCAGACTCGAAGAGAAGAGGTTCAGAACGACCGAGGAGAAGGTTACCAGGAGACTGTTGAGATAGTACCTTACGAAGGGGACGGTCTTGAATACTTCTATGTAATTGTTCAAAGTGAGCTTCTTCGGCAGGAACTTCGGCGGAAACTCGAATAGCTCTCTCTGATCCTTGAAAGTCGAGAGAAGCATCCAGACGAAGGGCATCAGCATTATGAAGGCGAAGATGATCAAAAGAGCATACGCCAGCGTGTAAAGAACGACCTTTGAAGTTCTTCTGGAAGCCATCTCATTCCTCCTTTAGAAGCCGTGTTACTCTCATCTGTATAAGGGAGATCGTAAGTATGATCGCGAAGAGGATTAGCGACATCGTACTGGCATAGCCCATTTGAAGCCTGCTGAAACCGTATTCCCAGATGTAATAAACGGCCGTTTTCGTTTCGGCGTTGCCGCCGGTCATCATATAAATCTCCGAGAAAACCTGTATCGCACCGATCGTGGAGGTTATGAACACGAAGACGAGCGACGGCTTCATCAGCGGGATCAGTATATACCTCAGTCTCTGCCAGCCGTTCGCGCCGTCGATCTGCGAGGCTTCAACCGTGGTTCTGGGTATATCGTTGAGCCCTGCCAGAAAGATGATGATATCATAACCCACTCCCCGCCAGACGGCGACGGCAGCGACGGCCCAGATGGCAGTTTTGGGATCGCCGAGCCAGTTGACCGGCGGTATGCCGAATACGCTTAGCACATAGTTCGCCACGCCGTAGTAGGGGTTGTATATCCAGTTCCAGATGACGCTCACCGCCACGACGGAAGTGACGGTCGGTAGGAAGTAAACGACCCTGAAAAAGCCCTTGAACTTCGGGATGGCGTATATCAGAAAGGCGAAGAAGAAAGCTATCAGTATCTTGGCTGGAATAACGCCCAGCGCGTATTTGAAACTGATCCAGATCGATCTCCAAAAGTACTCGTCGGAGAAGGCCTTTTCAAAGTTGGCCAGACCCACGAAGGGTTTGTTCGCGATCAGTATGTTCCATTTTCTGAAACTTATGAAAAGCGCGAAGAGGGCTGGAAAGAACGTCAGGAAACCTATTCCCGCCAGCATGGGCATAAGAAAAAGGTACGGTGCCCTCTTACGGTCTCTGAAAAGCGTTATCGTGGCTACAATTATCAGCAAAGCGCCAACGGCGAGGAGATACCAGCCCACCCAGGTCACTTTGAAGAAATCGATAAAGAACTTGGACTTCAGGGCCGGTTTCCACTGTTCCTTGGAAAAGATGCAGGTGAGATCGATAATCAACAGGACCAGTGAAAGAGCGAGAGTCAGAAAAATCTTTCCAAACGTGAAGGCCACAATACAGGCCAGAGCGAGCGGAATTATAATGAACGGCAAACGTACCCCTGCCAGAGAGAAGTCCCAGGCCATCAGGCTTTCTTTACCGCTCGCGAAGGGCAGAAAGAGCGATAACGCTATCAACAGTATTCCCGTGAAAAAAACCACTTTATGTTTACCCGGCACCATACCTTCTACCTCCAATCAAGGGCCTTTTCAGGCCCTTGAGTCAGAACTGACTGAAAGTCTCTTCTAGATAAATGTTTATCTCCTTTATAGCCTTCTCCAGTGCGGCTTTCGGATCCATGTTGTTGTTTATGATTTCATTGTAGGCTATCTCCCGCAATTCCGAAGCCGGATCGGCCCAACCCCTGGAGAAGGTCGGTACGGCGTACTTGAGAGACTCGAAGATCGGTACGTACAGATCGTTTGAAAGCAGCTCGGGATCTTCGAGAACCTTCTTAAGCGATGGGAGTTCGCCGGTCTTCAGCATCCATTTCTTCTGTGCGTCGGCCGAGGTAATATATGTCAGCCACTTCGCGGCAGCCTCACTGTCGTCGGCATCGCTCATTATAACGAGCGCCCAGTTTGTTATAACGTTGGCTCTCGAACCGGTCACCGGGTGAGCCGGCGCGAGCGCCGTCTTGAAGACCAGATCCTTGCTTCCCGTGCTCAGGAACGAACCGACCATGGCGCCGTGACCGAAGACCATGGCCTGTTTGATCTGCTTGAAACCGGTCCATCTGCTTCCGAACTCGGGAACATAGACCTTCTCGACCTTCACCGCATCGGTGATGAACTTCAAAGCTTCGAGCTGGGCCTCTTCGAAAACTATCTTTTCGCCGCTTTCATCCCAGAAAGTGGCTCCGGCTTGGCGCATGAAGGTCTCGACAACCGGATGATAGCCTGCTATTCCCCAGCCAGATTGCACCATCTTGCCGTCCTGCCAGATCGTGGTCTTTCGCGCGTATTCAATCAGCTCGTTCCAATCCTGCGGTGGTCTGTTCGGATCGAGTCCGGCCGCTTCGAAAAGGACGGGATTGTAGAAGAGAACAATAGTCTGGACATCGGTGGGAACACCATAGACCTCTCCCTCTATTACCAGCTTTTCGACCGCGGCCGGTATGTAGTCGTTGATGATACTTTCAGGAGTGACGACACTTTCGGGGAAAGGCTGAATCAAACCGTAGTTGTAAAACTCAGTCATAGCGTTCGAAGGGATCTGGGCGACGTCTGGGCCGCTCCCGGCCGCAAGGGCGGCGAGCAACTTGGTCTTGTACTCCCCCTCTGGAATGGCCTGCAGCTCGATCTCGATATCGGGGTTGGCTGCCATGAATTCTTCGACCATCTCCAGTATAAGCTCAACACGGGCCGGGGAGTAATGCATCCAGTGGGTGATCGTCGTCTTCGCGATGATCGGAGAGACTAGAAGCACCACCATGAAAAGTATCGACAGAACTCTCTTCATAATTCACACCTCCTGTTTTTCAAGCAAAGCGGAAAGAGCCACTGCCAGCGGTACCAGCATCAGCCTTTCCGTAGATACCGTTACAGTTTCGAACCTCAGATTCTTTCTCTTTATCGCCGTGGTGAAGATGTACTCTCTCAGGTAATCGAAAGTTCTGGAATTGTATACCGGGTTCTGGTTGTTCAACACGACCGTTTCTACACCGAGAAAATCGACCACGTTGGCTATCGCCGCACCGAGAAGGTCCAGCAACTGCTCGAAGACCTCGGCGAACTTTCTGTCGGAGGATACGGCGTACTCCTGGCTCAGAACTCCCAGCAGCGCCCTCTCGGGTTGTTTCAGATGGGACTCGTTCAGGTGAAAGGAAAATCTGTCCATGAGGCTCTCTCTAGCGAAATAAGCCGACAGGCAACCTCTCTTCCCGCACCAGCAGAGTGGTCCGTGGGGGTCGAGCTGGAGATGTCCTAGCTCCCCGGCACTCCCGTGAGGCCCTCTGAAAACCTTACCGTCGATCACAAGCGAAGATCCGAAGCCTTTGTCTATATAGAGGATGTCGGTCTCCCGAACCCTGCCGAAGAGGATCTCCGAGTAAATGAGGGAGTTGGCGTCGTTTTCTACCGTAACCGGACAGTCTAGCGCGAGTTTCTCTCCGAGAAAGACCCTTCCCCCGCCTGTGTAAAAGGCGTTCGTTACCGAGCCCGTCGCCCTTTCCACGATTCCCGGGGTGACGATGCTGAAAGAGACGAGCCTGTCCAGCTCTACTCCTCTCTCTACAAGCCTCTCAGGCAAAGCTGCCAACCCTTCTTCCACGTCGGTTCTTCCGTGCCCGATACTGAAGAAGTCTTTGATCCTTCCTGAAAGATCGCCCAGGGAAACGTCGAAACAGTTGGAGCGGATGTTCACCCCGCCGACCGATCTGGAATTTCTATCGAGAGTCAGCGGCGTAGAAGGACGTCCTCTGGTCTTTCTCGACTCGACGCCCTGCTCGGTGAGCAGTCTCTTTTCCATCAGCTGATTGACGACCCTCGAGATTGTAGCCTTGCTCAGTTTTGTGAGCGCAGTGATTCTGGCGCGGGAAAGACCGTCCTGGCGCCAAAGGCAGGCCAGGACCGTCCTCTCGGTATCGTTCAACTGGAGCAAATCACTCTTCTCCCAGATCGGTGATGTAGATATCGTATCCGCCCATTCCGGTATTTCTGTCGGCCGATGTGAAGACCAGAGTCTTGCCGTCGATCCAGACGCTTCTTTCGTTGTAGATCGAATTGACGTCTTTCTCGACGTGGATCACAAGAGAGAGCGAAGGATCGTAATAATAGATGTCATAACTGCCGTACGCGTCGCCTCTGGCGCCGTCTACCCAGATCCTGCCTAGCGGATCGACGAAGACCGACCACTCGTCGCCGTCGGTCGAGACCTCTCTGACCAGAACTGGCAGACTCCACTTTCCATCAACCTTCTCAGATCTCCAGACATCTCTCTTACCAACTATTTCGGCATCGCCAAACTTGCCTTTGGTTGTCAGATAAGCCACCGTCTCATCACCGTTGACCCATATATCCCATTCCTGGGTTTCGGTGCTCAGCTCGGGTATCATCACCGGATTCTTCCAGAGACCTTCTACAGGATCGAAAACCGCCCTGAAAAAGTCGTAATCTCTTTCGGTACCGGTGTACCGGGCAAAGTACATGATAAGAGTTCCATCTCTCTCGACAATGCATGGGCTTATTTCGTTCGCCGCGGTGTTGATTTCCCCCGGCACCGGTTCTCTTGGTCCCCATGAACCGTCGGCCAACCTCTCGGCGCGGTAAATGTCGTAGTTGCCGGCCACGAAGTACAGCGTATCCCCATGAAGCCATGGCATGCGCTCTATGCCTTCGGTATTCACGGGCAGATTTTCAACCTCGAAAGCCAGAAGGGGAACGGCTACCGCCATAACCAGAACGATCAGTATCGCCTTACGCATAAAAACCACCTCTCTCACATCGATTTTGAAGCTTTCGGTAACTCTTGCGAGATCTTCAAGATTCCCTCTCTATCGAGAATCACCAGCCTGTAACTAAGTGCGGAACCTTCGAGACTCTTTCTTGTTGTAACTGCAAGTATCTCATCGTGGTAGTCTATCGCATCGGAGTGCCTGTGGCCGAAAAGGGCAAGCATCAAATTTCCGCTTTCCAAAACCTCGACCAGCTCCTGCCGGTTCGGTTCCTTTTCGAAGAAACTCCACCTCGTGTCGAAAGGGTTATGGTGCGCGAAGAGTACCGTCTTGCGGTCATTATCGATCTCTCCCCTCAACCAGTCCATCTGTTCCTCCGAGACCATGCCGCTGACCAGTCCGTAATCGGAGTCTCCCGTGTCCATGAAAATATAGCGCCATCCACCCCACTCGAAGCTGAAGTAGAGCTCACCGAAGAACTCCGTCCACATTTCCTTTCCGACGACCTTTCCGGCCCTCTGACTGTCGTGGTTCCCGGGAATCACAAAGACCGGACATTCGGCATGCTCGATAAGTGTGCTCCTGAGAAAGGCGTAGTCATCTGGATAATACTGGGCCGCGTCGGAAACGTCTCCGGTTATGACTATCATCGTTGGCTCTTCCATCTGTGCGCTCTCTAGCAACTTTATGAACCCCTCGCGGTTCTCCGGTTTATTCGCTAAGCCCAGATGAATGTCTGTGAGCTGGACGATCCGAACCGTCCGGGAGCTATCGCCCAGAAAGACGCTCTTGGGCTCTATCCAGGAGTGGTAACCGGAGGAGCTCCGCGCTATGATCCTCAGATCGTAGAGACCGGGGACCGCGTTGCCTGTAATGATCGCATCGTTTCCGTAGCACATCACGGGTATCGTGCGGCCGTTACCTTGAAGGTAGGCCTTCACCGGCACGAATCCATCCTTCAGACTTATCTCGAATCTAACCTCATCTAGATCCACCATGGCCGGCGATGTCAGCCTCGGCCTGCGGAGAAAATTCGCGACTTCTTCAAAAGGCCCGATCTTTTCTTCCACAATCTCGACGAGGGCCATTTCCCAGCCGGTTTCAGACCGCTTCGCAACGCCGAGCTTATCTTCTATCCAGAAGGGATTCTTCGACTCTGTAACCTCCGCAAAGAGAGGCCTCACCTCACCGGAGACCGTGTCTAGCAAGAAGACTTCACCTTTACCGCGATAGTCGGCTACGAATGCTATCAAGTTAGAATCGTCATTGACTGCCGGAGAGGTTTCGTCGAAGGGGGTGGCCAGCAGTTTTCTCCGTGAAGCGCCGAGAGGGCTGTCCAGTTTCGAAAGTTCGACGAGATCCCAGCTTTCGCCCAGGTACTGGAAAACCAGTTCTCTACCGTCCGATGAAAAGTCGGCCGACTTAGCGTTGACTTCGATCACACTCTCACTACCAGAGGCTATCTCAAGCTCGACCAGTTCCCAGTGGCCGTTGGCCTGTCTTGAAAAGACCACCTTCTTTCCGTCGGGAGAAAGCACAGGCTCGATCTCGTCACTGGGCGAAGAGAGCAGTTTTTGCAGCTTCTTCGATTCAAGATCGAGATGGTAGATCTCCCAGCTGGAGTTCAGATCGTCTGGCGATATTCTGCAGGCGAAGACCAGCCCCTTTCCTTTAATGTCTGGATACTCCGCCTCACCCGGCAGGGCGAGCTTTACCAGCTCTCCGTCGATGTATTCGTAGATCGCAGGGCCGCTGCCGGCTCTCGTTCCTCCGACGGAGTACGCCGACAGGAACAACCTTCCGTCCGACGAGCTGGCGAAGATCCTGTCGGCGGCGCTCTCAAGTATCCGATCGTTCCCGGCTTCGCTCTCCACCTCTTGCGAATCTTCTACGGCTAGAAGAGCTTTATCGGCGACCGTCGAGAGAAAGATCATCCGGTTCCGCTGGATCTCGCTTATGTCGCTTTTTTCGGTCGGTCTCACATAGTAGTTACCTTCCTTGTCGAGCACCAGAACACCCTTCACTGAGGCGTAATCGCCGTTCTCCAGTCCTGAGATATCTATCTGCGCGTAAGAATAGAATTTAACTTTGATTTCACCCTTCGAATCTTCGTACTCCGAATCGCTCGAGCCGTCTATCACGAAGCCCCTGGCTATGGTCTCGTTGTCGTACTGGCTAACTTTTCCGAAGAACATTACCGGTCTGGCCTCGTATGCCGCCAGGGCCGTTCTGGGAGTATCGGTGAAGAGGATCTTCGGCGTCGGCAGATCGGCACCCTCCGAGAGGACTACGATGTCCTCCGGACCGGATGGAAGGATCACCAGACTGCCTATATCAGTGGAATAGCCAACAATCGATAGCGTACCCGTCACTCTGACCAGGTCTCCCTTCCTTACGAAAGGTTCTGTGAAACCGGCCCCGTAAACGAAGACCCCGGCCGAAGCGTCGGCTATCGTGAAGTAGTTCGCCTTATCGTGCCACTCGCCCGTCGAGACAAGTGCAACGCCTTCGACTGTCACTGTCTGGCCTTCGAGAACGTACTTACCGTCCATCGACGAGCGAAGATCGCCAAGTGTTGCAGTTATCTCTTCCCTTACCTCCACTGCCACGGGCGATTGGATCGCCTCGCCCTCCAGATCGACGGTGTACAGATCGTAGCTTCCGGCACCGCCTTTTCTGTCGCTCGAGGAGAGTATCAGTGTCTTTCCGTCGGTCCAGACGCTCCTGTCGTTGTACATTGTGTTTATATCTTCGCCGGGATGGACGATTTTCTTGGAATTCGGGTCGTAGTAGTATATATCGTGACCTCCGATAACCTCCTCCCTCGATCCGTCGATCCAGATCTTCCCATCGGGCGCGACGAAGACCGACCACTCGTCCCCGGTTGTATTGAGGACAGCCACGTTGAGAGGAGTCGTCCACTTGCCTTCGACCTTCTCGGACATCCATATATCTCTTCCGCCTACCGGAGCTGCGCCGCCGTGCGAGCCTTTCGTCGTTATATAGGCCAGAGTCTCGCCCTCGTTGACCCAAATTTTCCACTCCTGCGTGTCGGTGTTCAGTTCTTTAATCGAGGTCACATTTGTCCATTCTCCGCTATTTTTGTCCAGAACAGCCCTGAAGAAATCGTAGTCGGTGGCGTCGCTGTAACGGGCGAAATACATGACCAGATCATCACCGCTCCGTACCACGCAAGGGCTGATCTCGTTGGCCAGAGTGTTGACCTCGCCTTCCACCTGTTTGATTTCACCCCAGCTGCCGTCTTCTTTCAGGGCAATCTGATAAATATCGTAGTTGTTTCCGACAAAATAGAGAACATCTTCGAAGAGCCATGGCATTCTCTCGATGCTGCTCGTGCAGAAGGGCAATAGTTTCGCTTCGAAAGCAAATCCTGATAGAACGATCAAAATCGCTTCCACAACGAGCAAAAACCTCTTCCAGTTCATATAAAAACCTCCATACCACACCAAAATGTGAGCCGACAGGATAGCAACTAGACTTTACAACTAACCTCACGTACAAACCAAACCGTAGTAGTCGCTGAATTTCGATCAGACTAAAATACAGGCCATCTCGCGCGGAAATAACACCCTTTTTCTCAACGGTAGCCGTCCGGTATTTAGTTTCACCTCGAGACTAATAAACCACAACAACTCTTACTTGGAAGAGCGTAAAGCGGTAAATCGTTCCGACGCTGCGCGGGAAGAGCCGTCCTTCGGAAGAGCGGTTTTTCGTTGCGGAGCTAGGAGCTTTGTTCTTCGTTCGCAAGAGCAAAAAGCCGTCCTTGGAAGAGCAGTTTCTCGTTCCGACGCTG
>NZ_DAOSEH010000060.1:0-14774 GCF_035363035.1 Mesotoga sp.
CGAAATCCCCGGGAACGGTCTGCATTATCCAGCGGACGTACGAGACGTTGTTGGCATGACCGTTGGTGTCCAGATCCGACTCTCTCACTTTCAATACGGTTGAAAGATCGGACTTTCCGGGTTCTGGCGGGTCTTCGAATTTGAGCGGTTCGTTGAAGTCTTTCGGCAGTCCATAGACTTCGTAGTGTCTGTCGGCTATCCTCACCGGTCTGCGCCTGGAGGCGTCGATGAGGATCCACTGGGATTTGCCGTGCACTATCAGGGCTCCCGAGTCGTCGATAACCTCGAAACGCCTGTATGCGTAGAATTTGTTCATAGAATAGGGAACGGTTCTCACATTTAGGTTCTCCATGAAGGCCGGAGATCTCTGAATGTCTATCTCCCAGCGAAGCAACAGCCACGCGTACCCGCTGAAACGCATCGTTTCGACGTCGTGGCCGACCTCAACGCTCTGGAGGGTTACAACGTCGTTGAAATAGTCCATTATGGAGGCGACTGAAGCCTTCCAGTTCCTGGTCAGTTCGTAGTACCTCACTCTGTATCTCTCTTCGGTGACGCGGGGATTCAAAAGAAAACCTCCAATCCTTTGCAGAACTTAAACATGTGAACGTGTTATGCTTTTAATAGCAATTCAAATCTATCACGGTTTCGACGGGATGTCTTGAGAGGTTGTGAAGATGCTGGCTTACTGCGGAATAGACTGTTCAAATTGCCCGGTTTACAGGGCGACTATGACGAACGACGAGATCCTGAAGAGAGAGACGGCCGATAAATGGGGAAGGGAGTTCGGTTTTGTTCTTGAAAAGAGCGACATGAACTGCACCGGATGCAGGAGCGAGATACTCTTCAAACTGTGCTTCGACTGTCCTTTCAAGGACTGTTGTTCGAAGAAGGGAATAGACAACTGCGGCCAGTGCGCCGAATACCCCTGTCAGACACTGGAAAGGTTTCTTCGCCCGATCCCCGAAGCGAGGGCGAGCCTGGACGAAATCCATAGAAATTTTCACGGAGGTATTTAATTATGAAAAAAGCTTTCACACTATTAATTCTTCAAGTGATATTTGCAGCTATGATCCTGGCGCTGACGCTCGTTCCGGTGAAGGTCGAAACCGCCTCGGGCCCGAAGGACCTCACTTACGCCACCGAGTTCTTCGATCTCTGGAACAGTGTTCAGGATTACACGCACGCGAAAGTGATCAACGTTGTCGATGGCGATACCCTTCTGGTGAGCATAGACGGCGTTGAAACCACCCTGAGGCTCATCGGGATCGATACGCCCGAGACGGTTCATCCCACCAAAGAAGTCGAGTTCTTCGGAATAGAGGCTTCGAATCTCGCCAAAGGCGTTCTCTCCGACAAAGAGATAATCATAAGCTACGACTGGAACCCCACGGACGTTTACGGAAGAACTCTGGCGTACGTTTGGCTGGAAGTCGAGTTCTACGGTTTCAAGCAATACGTCATGTACAATCTGCTCGGGGTCATCAACGGTTATGGACGGGCCTATCTGGCCTTCCCCTTCGACGAAAAACTTATGGATCTCTTCGCCCAGGCACAGGACATTCCGAGAACCCTCTCTCTCGGTCTCTGGAGCGAACCCGAGCAGGAAGAGGAAGAGATCTACTTCGACGGACCGGTTCAGATAGCTTATATAATGGCCGATTCTCTCGACGAATACGTGATGATATACAACATAGGCGACAAGCCAGTAAACCTGAAAGGCTGGCAGATACTGGCCGTCTCCAACGGCCAGAAATACACGTTCGATGACCTTATTCTAGAGCCGGGAATGGCGGTCCACGTTCACTCCGGTCCGCAGGCGAGCGTTAATGTATGGAAAAAAAGCTACATCTGGCGTAATAAAAAGGCCGAGGGCAGATTGTTCGATTCCTCCGGGAATCTTGTCTCGGTGTACTCTTATTGATGTTCTCCATCTGCGCGATGGATGAATTTTTCTGACGGAATTTAAGGATTAAGCAATCTATAAGAAAGTTAATCGATACTTCAACACAACGTATTATTAGCACAAATAAATTAGAATTGTTTTAGTTTATAACCCCCCTATCCCCCTTAGATAGGAACCCCATATAGTCCGGATCATCCGATCCGGCTTTTTTTATTTGTTTTGATCTATAATTATATGTAATCCTAACCAAATATCGGAGGTGCGCCCTTGAAATGGATTGACTTGAGAAGTGACACCGTGACGCTTCCGGGAGAAGAGATGCGCGCGGCCATGGCGAACGCCGAAGTCGGAGACGACGTTTACGGCGACGATCCCACCGTAAACCGTCTGGAAGAGATCGCCGCCCGACGCCTCGGAAAGGAAGCGGCCATCTTCGTTCCCTCGGGAACTTTCGGAAATCAACTCTCTATACTGACACATACTCTCAGAGGAGACGAGGTCATAATACCGGCCTCGAACCACATAATCGTTCATGAGGCCGGCGCTTCGGCCGTCATAGCCGGCGTCCAGATGAGAACGCTGGACTGCGACGACGGAATGCCCTCTGTCGATAGAATACTCAAAGCGATAAGGGGAGAGGACCTCCACTATCCCAGAACGGGATTGATCTGTCTGGAAAACGCGCATTCTAGTGGAAGGGTTCTCCCGATGGAATACATGAAAGAGGTGTATTCGATTGCCCGGGAGCGCGCGATTCCGGTTCATCTCGACGGAGCCAGAATATTCAACGCGGCCGTCTCTCTTGGAATAGATGCCAGAGAGATCGCCTCGAAAGCCGACAGCGTCATGTTCTGCCTCTCCAAAGGGCTTGGGGCGCCGATCGGCTCCATGCTGGTCGGAACGAAAGACTTCATCGCCAGAGCCCGGAAAGGGCGAAAAATCATGGGCGGAGCGATGCGACAGGCCGGGATCATAGCCGCGGCCGGGATCATAGCCATAGAGAAGATGATCGACCGGCTCGGCGAAGACCACGAAAATGCCCGGTATCTCGCAAAAAAACTCGAAGAAATCAAGGGTGTCGAAATCATGAGAGACAGACTGGACATAAACATGGTCTTCTTCAAACTCGGCTCTGGCAGGCCGGAAGCTATCGTCAACGAGCTCTACAGGGAGGGAATAAAGATAAACCCGCCCGAGGGCGACGAATGGAGACTGGTGACCAACCTCGACGTTTCACGCTCCGACCTCGACACGTTCATCGCTCGTTTCGCGAAGGCAGTTAAATCCTGATAATCAAAACAGCCGTCCTTCGGAAAAGCGGGAAGAGCCGTCCTTGGTCCTTCGTCTAGGAACGTGGACCCGTCCTTCGTGAGAGCGTTAGGAGCAATTCCTCGACATTACGCATCCAGAATGCCCCCATCCTGTCATCCCGTAGTGATCCTATACGGGATCCTGTTCTGGCGAAAATGGGGACTAACGATTCTCCTCACTGTCGAAGGGGACCGTTATTATCCTGAAGGCCATAAAACCTCCGATATCTCCTGCGTCTCCTCGCGCTTGCGGGCTACTCCGCGCCCGGCGCTCGAAGCCGCAGCAAAGTGTAAAAAGGTAAAAAGGCTAAAGTGTAATCAGGGCACCGTCCTTGTAATACGAAAACCCAGGTTGTTGTGCGTGCGAGTAGGGGAGTAGTAGTCGCGGTCAGCCACCCGCCCGTAAGTCGCGCCGTTGACCCAGCTACCGCCACGATGCACCCGGAGGGAACCACTGTTGCTATATGGATTCGTCTGTGCCAAGCTAGAGTAGCTTCCATACCAGTCTGAACACCATTCCCATACGTTCCCGGACATATCGTATATTTCCAGTTCGTTAAAGGCTTTCGTCCCAACTTCTTGAGTCTTGCTTCCCGAGTTCGAAGTATACCAGGCGACGTCACCAACGTTATCGCTACCGGCATACTTGTAACCCCCACTCTTGTTTCCTCCCCTGGCCGCGTATTCCCATTCGGCTTCTGTCGGTAGTCTGTATCCGACTACCTTCGATGGATCTGTTGTTATCATTCCGTCTTGGTCCAGCAAGTTTCCCTTATCGTCATATGCCTTTGGAAGCTTCTCCTTCTCGCTCAGCCAGTTGCAGTAAGCCATAGCATCCCACCAGCTCACGTTGATCACAGGTCTCGTTCCCCTTCCCCAACTGCTGTCGCCTGGTTTCTTTCGACCTGTTTCTTCGCAGAACCAGTCGTATTGATCAAAAGTGACCTCGTACGCTCCTATTTGGAAATCGTAGGTCAACTCAACGAGGTGGATTGGCTTCTCGTTATCGCTGCCGTCTCCCCAGGTATCTCCCATTGTGAAACTACCCTTCTCTACCAAAACCAGCTCTCCAGGATGAAGAGTAGAGACATAACTGATGTATTCTCCCAAAAAAACCGGGCTTAATTTATAAATTCCATTTGCCGTTACTGTGATCTGCTTAACACTCAAAGGTTCATAGCGCGATAGATCGGTCGCCTTCATTTCGACACGGTGATCGGGACCGATCAAGACCACGGATTCGTTTTTCTTTACGGTGTTCCCATCGATAGTCACTTCCACATCGTCCGGAAAGTCAAAACTGACAGTGAATAGCTGGTATATCTTCCCGTCAACGAAGTTCGCCTGGAGATCCATAACTTCATTCTCTTTGAGAGTGAAAACGTTCTGAAGACTCTTGCCGCCGGAGTCTACTTTCACCGTCAGCTTTCCGACAGGAAAGTTCGTGAGTCTTATATCCGTCTCTCCATAGTTGACTCCGTTTATGGACACCTTCGCCGATGGGAAAGGTATGCTGTATATGTTTATAGTGCCTGTCTTCTGCCCCAGAACAACCTTCTTCTGTTCCGTCGGGATCTTCTCCTGCATAACCTTAGCCTGGCTCAACTCAATACTCACAGACGTCGATCTGCCTGACTGGACAGTCACGACAACGCTTTTATCCTCATATCCTTCTTTCTGAGCGGTAAGCGTGTACGTTCCCGGTGCGAGCGAAAGTATGAGCTGGCTTCCGACAACCGTTCCCTTGTGAACACCGTCCACGAGAATCTTGACCCCGTCCGAAGAGGTTATCGCAACATATCCGGGGGCTTCCGTACCGAACAACGCAGCAAAACTTGCTACCACCAGTAACAGCAACAGGATCTTTCTCATATGCTCACCCCTTTTGGCAATTACTTGTGTCTTATAGGCCCACAGTTTATGGATTTCGGAACATCTGTTCGCAACCGACTCAATAGATGATCATCTGGAAATCAACCGTGTCGCCATTTACAACTATTGATTTTGCTATAACGTCGTCTCCCCACTTCGCTTCTACGTGGTATTCGCCGTTGGGTATGTCATTGAATGCAACCTGTACCGGACTTCCCGCGGAGATATCCGTGAATGTCTGTTCTTTCGATACAGGGCCTCTAATAGAAACCACTAGGTTGTGCGTCGTGAGGAAGAATATCTTTGTAAGTCCTACAGTGACCACGAGAGTTAACTTTCCCGTTCCTTCTGAATAAGTGTTGTAGTTGGATGACTGAACATCCGTGTTGTACTGATAACTATCCGAGAACGGCGCAGATGTAGTGCTACTGATAAATCTGAGTTTTTCTCCTGTATATGGATCAAAGTTGAATTCCTTGGGGAATACCTGTTTTGTGATGGGATTGAATTTCATATTGCCTATGTCTTGGCCAAAGGAAACGGCTGTGATTTTGGACATATCAAGCTTATAGTTTTCCATAATCTGTCCAGTGAAGCCATCCAAATAATCTACATACAAATTTGACAAAGTGGCGACCAAATAAAGATTATCAGCTTTGCCGTTGCGTAGGGTTACTCTTATCAGAGAGTTTCTCCCCCAACCTCCGTCAAGCAATTCAAGCTTCGATATGTCGGATATTTTCACCGAGAAAGTTTGACTTTCGAGAGTCCTGACAAAACCTAGACTACTGGATAGAGAATACGATGATCCATCGCCGTAGTAAAAACGTATGAACCGTTCCGCATGAATCACCTGACCATCGTTGAATAAGACAGTGCAGCTCGTCTCCATTTCTGTAGCCAAAATCATTTCAGGAAGAACAAACAAAGCAAGAGAAAGCATGATCAAAATTATCCTTGTAAGTTTCATACTCATTTCCCTCCTCCATCTAAATCTCATTCTACAAAGCATTTGGCATTCAACTCATAGAGCGTAAGTCAAGTAGTGTCCTTCTCTCAAAAACCGGTATTGTTGATCATTCGGTCGAATAAGCTTCTACTGAATTGAGTTCTATTATCGGATTCCCGTAGAGATAACCACCAATCAAATAAGCCTTACTGCCTACCGAAGCTGCCGCAAGCGCGCTCCTCTTTGAAAGAGAGGGATCTCCTTTCTGCCAGGAGTCACTCAATGGATCATATATATCGACAGTCGTAAGACCTTCTGTGAAGTCTTTAGTAATACCACCAAAGATGTAGATTTTACTTCCGGCAACTGCGGCCGCTATTTCTGAACGTGCTGTAGGAGCAGATGCACCTGAAGACCAAGTATCTGATTGAGGGTCGTAGATATAAACTGTATCCAGTCTCTTTCTGGAATTGTCCATTCCTCCAAAAACATATACCTTTCCACCATATCCTATCGCGGCGTGTTGTGAGAACGACTTAGGTAAGGAAGCACCTGTAGACCAGCTGTCTGTGCCGGGTGAATAGATTTGAAGCGTATTATATCGTGTCGCGTAGTTGAGGCCTGCTATGACAAAAATCTTGTCTCCACAGGTTGCAGCAGCAAGTTCGCACCTTGCGTTCGGCATTGGTGATCCTGTGCTCCAGGAATCGGTAACTGGATCATAGATTTCGACATTATTGACAGGTGAGGCGTTTCCGAAAATCTGTTGTCCTCCAAACACATAGACTTTCCCGTTATATTCTGCAGCGGCCAGAGCATATCTTGGAGTCGGCATAGGAGTGAGTGTTTCCCAGCTGTTGGTTATCGGGTTATAGATTTCATTTTTAGCATAAGGAGTTTTCGTAATTCTGTCTCCACCACCAATAGCCATTATTTTGTCACCGACATTAACTGCTGCCAACCAGCTCCTCGCTGTTGGCATTGATTCAGCCGAACTACTGGATGTTGCTGTTCTAGCAACTCTAAAACCTAGGTCGCTGTATCTGTATGTTGAAGGAGATTCACCGTATCTATTGGATACTTTCACTCCTCCTATGCCTTCCCTCCAACCACTGCACCGCTCTACACGTCGTGAACTAGAAGTGTGGTTGTACGGATTTATAGATGGGCTTGTGCTGTAATAGTTAGAGCTGTACCAGTCGCTGCACCATTCCCAGACGTTTCCAGACATGTCATATATACCGAGTTCATTCGGTAACTTAGTTCCAACTTCGTGAGTCTTTCCTCCTGAGTTCTCTGAATACCATGCAACATCAGATGCAGTGTTACTACCTGAATACTTATATCCCATGCTTTCATTTCCGCCTCTTGCTGCGTATTCCCATTCAGCTTCTGTAAGAAGTCTGTATCCAACTACCTTCGTTATGTCGGTGGTTTCATAGCTACTTGCATCCAGTAGGTTTCCATTACTGTCATATGCTTTCGGAAGGTTATTCTTTTCACTGAGCCAATTGCAATATGCCACGGCATCCTTCCAGTATATATTTATTACTGGTCTAGTTCCCCTTCCCCACCCGCTATCGTTAGGTTTGCTCCTGCCGGTAGCGTCACAGAAAGCGTCATATTCTTCGAAGGTTACCTCATACTTACCGACAAAGAAGTCATAGGATAATGTGACTTCGTGAACCGGTAATTCATTTTGCCTACCATCCCCCCAGGTGTCGCCCATCATAAACGTACCGCCCTCTACGAGTACCATTTCTCCGACGACTATCGTTCCTGTAGAGTATGTGAAGCTCCAGCTTATTATGTTTGAGTAAGCACCTTCGTTGTCCTGCGCCCTAACTTCGAACTTGTGCTGCCCTTCTGAGTAACCGTTCCACGTGTAACTCGTGCTCGTACCATTGCTTACCCAGCCGCCTTCGTCCTTTCTGTATTCGTACTTTGTTATCGTTCCGTCTGAGTCACTTCCAGTCCAGGTGAAGGTGCTGCTGTTTCCTGAGATCTCTCCGTTTGGACCGCTTACCTTTGTTACCGAAGGAATGCTATTATCCAATCTCCCAATCACATCATTATGGACATAACTGACAACGTCTTCATCTTTTGTTATACGATCGTGGTTAATTCCATCGAAGAGGACTTCGTTAACGCCGAGAGACTGGCTAATAAGTGAAACGAAGCCATCGCCTTCTGAGTGCGCTGGCATTCCTGCAATGTCCGCAAATTCCTCAAATATCATCTGGCATAGCAAAAGACCAACATCATATATTGTTATTTCTTCTGAAGGTTGGAATTTGGTTGTTGCTATCTTCCCTTTTATGTACGTTATCTTATCGAGATTAGTCTTCAAACCGTTCAGTTCTGTATTTGCGGGGAAATTAACGTTGTTGAGCTCTGTAGAAAGATTATCAAGGTAATCCTGGTAAGTGTATTCGATAGAAGTGTATCCAGGGTAAGGCGCAAGCTCAAGCCCTAAATTTCTGCCATAATTTGCAATAAGTACAGTAAACAGTATAGGTGTTTCTTTGAGTATATCCACAATCACGTATGCTAATTCTCTCAACTCAGAGATAGCTATACCAGCAAGATCACCTGCCTTAATGGTACCAGTGATGATTCTTATACCTTTCAAAAGAAGATCATCAATAAACCTCTGCCGTAATTCTAATATATCGAAATACCATAACAATCTGTTGTATTCATTTTCATCTGTCATAGTCCTTATTAGCGAAGCCAAAGGAGAACCTTCATGTGGTGTATCCAGCGTGTAGACTTGTTCGATTTTTGCAACTTCAGCTGTGTTCAACTCTTTGAGTAAACCTCTTGAAACCAATCCGCCCATACTGTGGGATATTATGAATATCTTTTCATATTTGTCGAAGATACCCGCAGTATCCATTATCCTGTATAGTTCTTCACCATATTCAGTGGCGGTTCTAACATTGGAATCGTAGTAGTATTCGAAGTAGTCGAAAGTGTTGGATGTACTGTTGAACTTCTTATAAAATTCCGCCCACCTTTCTCTCTGTTCCTCGTCTTCCCCAGTGACTGCAGATTCTCCTATTCTGGTACCCTGCTTTCCGTGAATGAATATAAGGGCAAAGTCATTCTTTGGTTCGAAGTTGTTATCAACTGTTTCCGAATACTTCTTGTATCCTGTAACTGAGCTGTTGGATGGCTCGAAATATACCAGATGCTCATATTCTTCAATCTCATGGTATCCGAGAATCGACGCTGTGTATTGTTTAAGGCCTATTGGCTCTATAAATTCGAAAAAAGCAGCAGCAGCGTCAAGTGGAACAAAATCCACAATAAGACGATCTGTGACTTGGCCAGATATTTCTTTGCTTGTAATAGGTATCTCGTATGGTTCATATTCGAAATAGCTTATAGGTGTAATTTGGACTATTCTTCTGCTCACCTCGGCGTAATAACTTCCCGGAGAATGTGCCCAGGAAAGACTGATCGGCCATACCAATGGACATGTTAGGTATGTCGAATACTCTTGCGAGGTTTTATAGCTTGCTTCCGGAGCTTGATCGTCTACCAGCATATCAATGTGGAGAATTCCGCTTTCCTCCCGAATACTAAACTCAGTATTTTCAGCTGAAAACTCTTTGTCAATGGTATAAATGACTCCATCAAACTCGAACTGAATATCATCTTCTGATTCGAAGAATTGGAACATAACTTCATTGCTAGTATCAAAAGCAGTCTCCATATACAGTTTGATCCTGTATGTGTTTCTCACATTTGCTACTACTATGTTTTCGCAATGAGTAGCATCCGCTGTTAGTTCATCGATCTGTGCAAATACTCCATCCCCAACTTTCTTTTCAACTACTATTCTGTCGGCACCATCTGCTACTTCCTGCCAGCTAATAAGAGTCTTGTTCTCGTTGAATATCTTTTGAACTTCTATTTCAATGGGTGTATCTACAACATCTATGTTGAAAGTCGATTGAACCGACTTTCCGCTTAGGTTCGTGACCTTAATGGTCACACTTTTCAAACCTGCTTCTGCATAATTCGGCAGATACTTATAATCAGTTCCAACTATTTCTCCAACGCCAGATACTATTGTGAAGGTAAGAGCGTTTATGTTCTTATCCGCGGCGTACTGTTTTAGATCAAATTGAAGCACTTGCCCTTCGTCCACCGTCTGGTTTGGTATATTCAGTGTTGGTGATTCACTTACATTTGGACATCCAAGAAGTAGAAAGATGGTTGAAAAAAGAACTGCAAATAAACATACAGACAGGAACCTATTCTTCATTACCCCACCTCCATAAGCGAGGCCTCGCACTTGAAGTAAGCACGTGAAGACTCAGGCAATATACGGCGAGCGGTGCAATGCACTCATAAGACTAATATAGCAGTTGTTACATACTGCACAAAGGAATATTAACTTGTGAGAATATCCGTTTCTACGATTTATTTGTTGGTGGATAGGTCTTAATCATCGCTTTATATCAGTAATCTAGCCAGGACCTCATAAACGCATCTTCAGATCTGGCAATGGGTATAAGAAGGCCGGAGAGTTGACCCCTCCGGCCTTTTTTTCTCAAGTCTGTGATATCTTTCAAGCAACCCTGCTTACTTTCTTTTTGTAGATACCCAGCAGTTCGTAACAGCTTTCATGGTCGGAGAAGAACATGGCCAGGGCCGCGAGCGGGAGGAGCTTTTCCCTTTCGAGGTCTTCTTTTTCCTGCAACGCCAGCCTGTACAGCTTTTCTCCCACTTCCACGGTTTCAGGCTTCCTGGCGCACTCCTGCGCGAGCGCTACCAACTCGCTCAGAAAATCGTCTGGAATGAATCCGGTCCGCGCATCCTTCCCGTCGCTATCTCTCAGGCCCAGCATGTAATCGGCCGACACACCGAGTACCTGCGCCAGCTTCCTAAGGCAGTAGTATCCCGGGAAGCGCTTGCCCGTCGTGTAGTTTATTATCGTCGAGGGCATCACCTCGAGCCTCTGAGACAGCTCAAAGCCCGTGACCCCTTTCTCTATCATGATCTTCTTCAGCCTCTCTCCGAATTCCTTCATCTATTCCCCCCAGCCATTCGTCTATCACGTCTCTGCTCTCGAGCAGTTCCACGGTGCTGACGCTCTCTCCCAACCTCCGGACGCAGAAATCGCTGTTTGTGAAGTGTATCACCGGCTCTTTGAGCGCGTGGTTCATGACGATCGAGGAGAGCAGGTACTTTCTGCTCCTCTCCTTCTTGCCCAGCCTTTCAAGCGCCTCGCTAGCCAGGAAGTAAGCGATCGGATTTACCGGGCAGAGCCTTAGCAGCCTGTGAAACCAGCAGAGCGCCTCCAGCGGCCTCTCCGTCTCCATGTAAAGCAGGCCGAGCTCCCTGACGGCAATCTCGTTGTCGCTCTCGTGCGATAGGGCCGCCCTGTACATCAGCTCGCTTTTGGAGTATTTGCCTAGCTTTTTGTATATGTATGCCAGCTCTATCATGCAGCCCACGTCCTCGGGCCATCTGTTGTAGCACTCCTCGAGCAGGGCCTCGGCGACTCCGTCCTCTTTGAAGTAAGAGGCCACGTTCGCCAGAGTGAGGTATTGCCTTAGCGAAAGATCGCCTTGTTTTTCACCGCCCGGGCAAGGCGCGATCGACCCTGCCAGCGCGCCAGCCTTCAGGCCAAGCCCTTCGATCACCTGCCCGTAAAGGGCCTTCGCTTCCTCTTGCCTTTGCATCTCGAGCAGAAAGAGCAGCGTCTTTATCTTCTCTGTCATTCTAACCTCCTCATCCCTTCCCGGGCAGCATTCCTCCGAAGAGCCTCTGCAATAGCGCGTGGTTGACTTCGTCTTTTGCCCCGGTGATGGCCTTCAGCTTCTCCCTCTCGCAGATCGAATCGTAGATCTTCATGAACTGCGCCCTCACTATCCTTCTGGAGTCCGGCGTCATGTCACAGAGCTCCCGCCAGCTTATCGCCCTTTTCGTCTTTTCAAGTTTCGGGTCTTCGTAGATCGGCTCGTCGTATATGCCCCTCTTGTGAACGTCGTCTATCACCTTCGTCCAGGCCTCTTCGGCGCTCAGCGATTCGTCGCCCTCCTCGGTGGCCGCCTTCCTGATCGCCGCTATCGTGGGCGGTTTCTCCCGGGTCATGACGATCTTCAGAACGGCTTTCTCGAAGGCCACGGCAGGTAGATCCCCCAGCAGCCTGTACCAGAGCTCGGTGGTCTGTCCGTCGAGCCTGAAGCTTTCGAAGACCATCTGCAACAGTCCGATTCCCTTCGCGAACACGGCCCTCTCCATCATCCGGCCTCCACGAACTGCCTCAATACTTCGGCCACCTTCTCCTGCCTGTTGGCGTATTTGCCTTCGAGGACCTTCTCGAAGTTAGAAGGCTTCATGAGCCAGTCGAAGTCCGCCCTCCATCTGGTCACCCTGCCGGAGAGGAAATCGGAGCTCTCCACCCTGCTGAAGTAATCCTCCCAGAACTCGAGCGAAGGATAATCCTTCCAGCGGCAGCGGATGAGGCGCTTTCTGGCCTGAGACCAGAACCCCGACTCCTTGGGCGCGGGCAGCGAAGGGCAGAGGTCTATGAAGGCTCTACGGATCAGTTCATACGGGACGGCTCCGTCTGACTCGCCGCGGGGCATTTCAACGGCCTGGACGCGCAACACTTGAACGGCAAGAGGATCGATCTCTTCAATCTGGTCATTGCCTGTCGATTCGTATGAAACGTTCGCCCTTGAATTGTCCAGAGCCTGAGATTCACCTTCAGTGACCGCGAGAGACTCGATCACACTCTCTTCCCCGGAAATTCGACCCCCGTCCGTCAGTTTCGCTGACGAATTACCGTAAGGTAATTCAGTGATTTTCTGTTTTCTTTTCTTTAGTTTAGTTTTGTTTATATTATTGGGACCAGTCGAGAACGTATCGGGAACGCATCGGGAACGCGCCGGGGATTCATCCGGGAGCGCCGTTGATTCGACGATGGCATTATCTCTAGCTCTACCGGCTGATTCCAGAGTACGCTTTCTGGCACCTGTCGAGGTATCCTTCGGGGACGCATCGGGAACGTATCGGGGATCAGTCGGGAACGCGAGAATCGTGTATTTTCCAGGGTTGAATCGGTCGCCCGCTTCGTAGTTTATGAGCCCCGCCTCGCACAGCCTCTTTCTTGCCCTCCCGAGTTGACCCTTCGTACATTCATACACGCTCTGGATTATCCCGTTGGGGAGATTGAAGCTCCCGGGCCACCTCGCGTTGTTGGCGTAATCGAGAATGAAAAAGTAAAGCGATGTCTCGAGAGAATTGAAACTATGAACCCTGTTGGCTATCCAGAAATTGTTTATTAGCTCTATGTAATTCATGAATACCTCCAAAAATGCTCACATGCACTGTCATTCCGTAGAGCCTGCCCTTGAAATGGTCTCATTCAGGGATCAAATTCAGGAAACCTATACGGGATACCGTTCTTACTCTTTCCTCAAAAAGACCGAGATGCCGGATCGGGGTCCGGCATGACGTGAAGGGAGTAAGGCTGTCATCCCGTTAACACTCCCATCCTGTCATCCCGTAGTGTTCTTATACGGGATCTCGCTCCGGCTCTTACTATGTCTTTGGTCTTGGACCAACAACGAACAACCTGGACGCACAGCGTCGGAACGAAGAACCGCTCTTTGCCCTTTCCAAGGACGGGTCCACGCTCCGGGACGAAGGACCAAGGACGGCTCTTCGCTCTTCTGAACCAAGAACCTGGACGCGCAGCGTCGGAACGAGGAACTGCTCCTTACGCTCTTCTGGTCCTGTACCTCCTCTCGTAGAACATGTGAGGTAGCTCCTCTTCTACGAGCTCCTTGAGATTTCTGAAAGAGACATATCTCAGGGGGTTTTCGAGATGGGTGATGAAATCGAAGACGGCCTCCCTGTCTGTTATCACTATGCTTTCGAGGTCTTCTCCGTCGCGCTCGTCATCATCGTCGATGTATTCGCCGTCAAGATTCTTCATCTCTCTCATTCCTTCCAAAAGCGAGAGAAGCATTCAAGGCAGGGGAGCGGCGGTCTCCCCGCCACTCCTTGTGTAAGGTGTTCCTGATCCTGGTCATCCGGCTGTTTCTCGAAGATTGCCTTGGATAGACCCTGCTGGCGCAACTGAAGAGTATAGACCTATAGTATCGACCTATTACTATAGTGGTAGTTTTGACAGTTTTGTCATAAACTTTGTCAATTGTAGTGATACAATAATCGTGAGATTTATTTCTTGTTTTTTCGAGCGGGTCTCTGGCCGGAGACCCGTTCTCATTTCTAACAGGCCCAATCAAAACATCACCTTCTCTCCTTCACATCTTCTCTTTCACGCCTTCTTCTCCTACACCGTCATCCCGCGGAGTGCCCTCGCACCGTCATCCCGTAATGCTCTAATACGGGATCTCGCTCCGGCTCTTCTCGCTCTCTCGCTCTTCCCAAGGACGGGTCCACGCTCCGGGACGATGGACGCTGGACGGTTCTTCTCGCTCTTCCGCTCACCGTTTTTTTGAAGAACAAAGCTCCTAGCTCCGCAACGAAGAACCGCTCTTTGCCCTTTCCAAGGACGGGTCCGCGCTCTGGGACGATGGACGCTGGACGGTTCTTCTCGCTCTTCCTCTCCTCACACTTCCTCCACTTCATACGCCCCGATATCGTACCCTGTGTTGTACAGATACATGAGATCCTTGAAAGTCGGCAATTTCGAAAGCCTCACATAACAGTTGAAGATCCTCTCCACCGGAACTCCCATATACCT
>NZ_DAOSEH010000061.1:0-14689 GCF_035363035.1 Mesotoga sp.
CCAGTTGAATGGGTTCGCTCATTATTTCGGACTTCTGGAGATCCACGGTTCTCCTGACGGGCGGTACGATGTAGCTGTCTTTGTAAAGATCCCTCACCGACTTCTCAAGAGCTCTGGAAGGTTGCTCATGCTTGCGGAAGTTGTTTATAACGATTCCCAGGAAACCGAGGTCCGGATTGACGGTTTTCTTTATTATCTGGGCTATTTCGAACATTCTATCCAGTCCCTTGAGCGCGTATTTCCCCGGCGATACGGGAACCAGGAAGTAGTCGGCACAGACAAGGGCGATGTTCGTAAGAACGCCCAGGTTGGGCGGAGTGTCGAGTATTATCACTCTATAACGATCGAGCAAACCGAATTTCTTCAGAAAGTCTTTGAGAGTGAAGAGACTCCCCAGACCGTTGTTCATCGATTCAACCCTGTAAAGCTCATCGGAAGAGGGAATTATGTCGATGAAAGCGAATCCCTTGTTCACCGTTCTTAATATACCTTCGCAAGAGGCTATCCTGTCTCCTGATACTATCGAGGCCAGGTTGGGCTTTTCGGTCGTGTACGGATCCAGGTCAAGCGCAATGGTGAGGTTTCCTGAGGGATCAAGGTCTATGATCAACGTTTTATTACCACCTAGAGCGTATTCGTAAGCCAGGCTGTAAGCGAGAGTCGTCTTTCCAACTCCGCCTTTATGGTTGGCAACCGCAATTACCGGCATGGTATCACTCCGGTATCACGAGAGCAACTTTGCCATGTCTTCTATCTCTCGTTCGTCAGGTGTTTCTCCATCTACGGACATTTCCATTATCTTTCCGGCTATGTAGGTCAACATTCTTCTCGAGACCTTGGCGGCTCTCCTCGTCGACATCGATGAGCCAAGAGCCCTTTCCACTCTGTCGTAAAAATCGGCTCTGGCGTTGATGAGAATCTCCCTGATCCTCTTGTTCTTCATTCCATGAAGCCACAGATACACGAGCGAAACCATTATATCGGATCTCTCGGAGTATATCTTCAGGACCTCGTTGTAAAGATCCTTAATGAGATCGGCCGGTTGTTTGCCCGCCTCTATTAGAGGCTCGAGTCTCGGCAGAACGTAGTTGTTCAGTATGTACCTCGAAAGATCTATCAGCATACCGTCTTTCGAGCGATGATGGTAATGAATGGCAGCCAGGTTCACTTCGGCAATACCCGATACCTTGCGAGTGCTCAGCCCTTCTATCGTCTCTTCTGCTATTACTCTAATTGCCGCTTCCATTATTTTTTCTCTCGTTTCCTGACCACGCACAGTCGTCACTCCTTTCAATCGTTCGTATAACACAAATTATATCACAATGTTCTGTATAAATGAAGAACCGGGTTTTCAACCCGGTTCAAAAAATTCAGGGTATTATCCTTGTTCCCGACTCGCCTCTCAGGGCAAGATCGACCTTTTCCAGAGAGGTTATGATCGCTTCTCTGCCTGCGCTGGATACGAAATCCAGCGCCGATTCGATCTTCGGGAGCATGCTCCCTTTCGCGAAATGGCCCTCTTTTATCAATTTATGGCCTTCGTCGAGACTGAGAACGGTGAGGGCCTTCTGGTTCTCCTTGCCGAAGTTAACGTAAGCAAAATCTACACCGGTGAGGATTACGAGAGCGTCTGCATCTATGAGTTTAGCCAGAAGAGCCGATGCTCTGTCTTTATCTATGACGGCTTCGACACCCTTCACAAGACCGGAAGGCTCTCTAACGACGGGGATTCCCCCACCACCGGCAGCGATCACGACTGCACCAGTATCGATGAGAGTCTTGATTGCATCGATTTCAAGCACATCCAGCGGAATCGGAGAGGGTACAACTCTTCTGTAACCTCTCCCCGCATCTTCCTTCACCGTCCAGCCTTTGCTTTCTTCCAGTTCTCTGGCTGCTTCTTCGCTGTAGAAAGGACCCACGGGCTTGGAAGGATGCTGAAATCCAGGGTCGTTGGAATCGACGACTATCTGGGTCAGCACGCAGATCAGGTTTTTCTTCACGCCTCGCCGGAGCAACTCGTTGTTGAGAGTCTGTGCGATGAGATAGCCGATTGAACCCTGTGTCATGGCATCGTTGACGTCAATCGGGAACGGCGGAAAGGCCTCTTTGGCAATATCCTGCTGCACCAAAAGATTACCAACCTGCGGACCGTTACCGTGAGTTATGACCACTTCGTACCCTTCTTCGATCAGATCGGCGAGATAGGAGGTCGTTGAAAGCAAATTCCTCTGCATGACCTCGGCGGTTGGCTTTTCGTTGGGTTTGTTAAGGGCATTTCCGCCTATGGCTATTACAATCCTCTTCATACAATCCCCTAAAGAAGCGTGGCGATCATTACGGCCTTGATAGTGTGCTTCCTGTTTTCGGCTTCTTCGAATACTCTTGAAGCCGGACTTTCGAAGACCTCCTCGGTCACTTCGTTTCCCTTGACGGCCGGGAGGCAGTGAAGGAAGATCGCATCGCTCCTGCCCGTCCTTTCCATCAATTCTCGATTGACCTGGAAGGGTTTAAGGAGGGCGATTCTCTCCTGGAGCTTCCCCTCTTCTCCCATGGATGCCCACACGTCCGTGTATATGGCGTCGGCATTCTTGACCGCCAGATCTATATCTTCAGTGACTTCGATCGTGGCACCCGAGGTTCTGGCGATCTCTCTGCACTTGTCCACTATCGCCGTATCCGTATGAAGACTCTTCGGACCGCACGCAACGAAGTGAAGCCCCATCTTGGCCGATCCTATCATCAGCGAGTTGGCCATATTGTTTCTCGAGTCGCCTACAAAGACCAGTTTTCTGCCTTTGAGACTGCCCAGACTCTCTTCGATGGTGAGAAAGTCGGCCAGTATCTGCGTCGGATGGTACAGATCCGTGAGACCGTTATAAACAGGAACTCCAGACCAGTTGGCCAGAGTCTCCACAGTCTCCTGTTTGAATCCCCTGAAGGCTATCGCATCGAACATTCTACCGAGAACTCTGGCGGTGTCTTTGAGGTCCTCTTTCACTCCTAGATGTATATCATCTTTAGAAAGGAAAACGGCATGTCCGCCTTCCTCGCCAAAAGCCGTTTCAAAGGCAGTCCTGGTCCTGGTAGATCTCTTCTCGAACACGATCGCCAGCGTCTTCCCGGCGAACCGGTTCGTCGGTGTACCGGCCCTCCTCTCCACTTTAACCTGTTTCGAGATATCAAGCAAATACCGTATTTCGTCACTCGTGAAGTCCAGCAATGTCAAGAAACTCTTTCCTTTAAGATTTACGCCCATTTCGATCCTCCTTTTTTTGTTATCTCTAATATAATACATATATAAGCCGGGGCTTTCAATTGTCTCAGGCTGCCTGAAGAAACAAGGAGTAAACTCTATCACAACAAAGCGGTGTTATGCTTTCGTATGCTCAGGTATGTTTCGCTGATTTGGAGGTGGCAAAGTGCTTAAGGAGAAGTTGAAGGATTCGGTCAACAGAGTTTTGCAGAAAATGGGAATCGAAGAAGAAATCGAATTCAAGATAGAAATTCCACCGGAAGGATTCGGCGACCTTTCGACCAACGCGGCCTTCCTTTTATCCAGAATCATGAAGAAAAACCCAAGAGAAATCGCCTCCATTTTTGTGGCAGAACTTCAAAAAGAACTGGAGTACGATAGAGTGGAAATAGCCGGCCCCGGCTTCATAAACGTCGATTTCTCATCGAGTTATCTATCCGAAGTTTTGAGAGAAATGCTGAGTTGCCCTGATTTCTGGAGAGTACCGGAAAGCGTTGACATACAGTTCGAGTTCGCAAGCGCTAACCCCACCGGACCGTTTACGGTCGGACATGGAAGACAGGCCGTTTTTGGGGACGTTCTTTGCAGGATCTTCTCTTCGAGAGGCTACAGGGTTCAAAGAGAGATGTATATAAACGATGCTGGAAGACAGATAAACTTACTTGGCCGTTCTCTGTGGGTGAGATACAATCAACTACTGGGTTCTACGGTCGATCTTCCGGAAGATGGATACCAGGGTGACTACCTGATAGATATGGCCAGAGAGTTCATCGAAAAGCACGGGGAGCAATTCAAGGATACCTGGAACCCTCAGGTTGAATCTCTCTTCAAAGATTATGCCCTCAAAAACATGTTGTCCGATATAACCGGCACGTTGAACGTTCTCGGCGTGAGATTCGACAATATCTTCTACGAAAGCTCGACCATAAAGGATGGCACTGTCGAGAGTGTCCTTGGAAAGCTTCAGAAGAACGGGTTGGTTTACGAATCGGAAGGCGCAAAATGGTTCAAAGTCTCGCAGTTTTGCGAGGACGACGATAAGGTTCTAGTGAGATCCACCGGCAGCTACACCTACTTCATGACCGATATCGCCTACCACACGAACAAGTTCGAACGCGGGTTCGTTAAAGTGTACGATATTTGGGGTGCAGATCACATGGGACATATTCCAAGAATGAAAGCGGCAATGAAAGCGCTGGAACTTCCCGATGATTTTTTGAACATAATAATTCACCAGTACGTCAATCTGAAACGTGAGGGCGAGGTCGTGAAAATGTCGACCAGAAAAGGCGAGTTCACTACCCTGGATGAACTGGTAGAATCTGTCGGCGTGGATGCCACGAGATATTTTTTCGCCATGTTCGATCCCGATACGCACATGCTTTTCGATATAGACCTCGCCAAAAAGAAGTCTAACGAAAACCCCGTCTTCTATGTGCAGTATGCCCATGCGAGGATTACCAGCATATTCAAGACGGCATCTGAAAAGGGCGTGGTTTTAGATACCGACTCCATGGAACTTCTCAGCACGGACGAGGAGAGGAATCTGGTCAAGCTGGTGAGCATGTTCCCCGAGATTCTGGACTCGATAGTTCTCGATTACAGGACCAACCGGTTGACTTCTTATCTCGAGGATCTTTCAAGGGTCTTCCACGCTTACTACAACAAGTACATCGTCGTCGATCCCGGCAATGTGAAAACCTCCGGAGCCAGGCTTGCGCTGTGCGAATCGGTGAAAAATATTCTCAAAGGTGGTCTCGAACTACTGGGAGTAAGCGCACCGGAGAGTATGTGAACCGAAACCTTATGGAGCCGACGGAAAGACTGAAGATTGAAAGGCTAGTCGCGGGCGGGTATTCGCTTGCAAGAAGGAGCGACGGTAAAGTCGTTTTTCTTCAGGAGGGATATCCGGACGAGACTGTGATAGCCAGCTCCGTGAAGGGAAAACAGGATTTTCAGATAATGAAGGTCGATCGGCTCGTCACGCCTTCCGAGTACAGGAGAGAAAGACTGTGCAAAAACTTTCCAAAGTGTGGCGGATGCGACTGGCAGGACCTCGAATACTCCCGGCAATTGTACTGGAAGGGCGAGATCGTCAAAGAACAGTTCAGGAGAGTTGGAAAGATGGAACTCCCTCAACTGGAAGTTGCACCCTCTCAACAGAGAGTGAATTACAGAAACAAAATGGAGTTCGTATCCTACCCGGGGAAGGAAGGTCTTTCGCTCGGTCTGTACGCCAGAGGCAGCTTTACACCGGTCGATTGCGACGGCTGCGTTTTGGGTTTGAAGGACTTCGACGCAACGAGACGAGCCTTTCAGGGAATTTTGAGAAAGACTCCCCTGAGGCCTTACGACAGGAACGGTGGAAGCGGAGAACTCAAGCATCTCGTTCTCCGGGGAAACGGCAGCCAGATGATGGCCATCCTTATCACGAAGGGTGAGAATCTCCCGGGCGAAGCTTACATAGCAGAGAGCGTTCAAAAGCGTCTGAAAAATGTTAAGACTCTAGTTCACCTCATAAACACCAGCGATAAAGTGGTCCTGAGAGGTCTTGCGAGAGTACTTTACGGTGATGGGGTGCTGGCCCATCAACTATCCTGGCAGAGGTTCGAGATCCCTACAACCGCTTTCTATCAGAACAATTCAGGTGTAACTGAGGCAATTATCGATCATCTTGAAAGAGAGCTGAAGTTGACCGACGAAGATTCGCTTCTCGATCTCTACGCAGGGGTGGGGACCTTCTCTCTCACACTGGGGAGGAAGTTGCGGAGGGTTGTGGCTGTGGAATCCAGTCCCGTCTCGGCGAAGGCCTTCAGGGCGAACGCGAAGATCAACGAAATGTTCGCGGCACAGTCTGTCGAGAGCGATGTCGGAGATTATCTTAAAAAGCGATCCGATTCCTTCACTACGGTCGTTATGGATCCCCCCAGGTCGGGCATCGGAAGAGATATACTCCTGGTGGAGAAGTTCAGACCTTCGAAGGTGGCCTATATCTCGTGCGACCCTACGACCCTGGCCAGAGACATAGCCCTTCTGAAAAGCTCGGGGTTTGAAATTGTTTCCGTAAAGGCTTTCGATATGTTTCCGCAAACCTGGCATGTGGAGACCGTCGTCGTGCTTTCAAGTTCTAAGTCATAGGAGGGTGGCTATGGTAGAGATGAAGAACTTCTCGGATCTGATCCGTCTTGCAAAAGGCAGGGAACCGAAGAGAGTGGTTCTCATCGGCTCGGAAGATCGAGAAGGTGTCAAGGCCCTTAAATCGGCCGTCGAAGAGGAAATTGCGTTTCCGATTTTCGTTGGCGACGAAAATCGGACCTCGCAGATCCTCTCCGAAGAAGGACTAGAAGGAGAAGTGATACCCGCTTCCAGCAACGAAGAGGCCTGCGAGAAGGGCGTGAAGTTCGTACGACAGGGTCGGGCCGATATAGTCATGAAGGGACTCGTCAAAACTTCCACACTTCTGAAGGCCGTTCTGAACAAAGAGTGGGGATTGCGCTCGGGAAACGTTTTGAGCCATATCGCCGCACTCGATGTGCCGGCAATCGACAGGATCGTTTTTGTCACGGACGGGGGAATGGTCATAAAGCCAGATCTCCAGACTAAGGTCTCGATAATCGAAAACGCAGTCGTTTTTTTGGGGTCCATCGGATATGAGAAACCGAAAGTGGCGCTTATAACGGCTGTGGAAGTTTTAAACGGCGATATGCCGGAGACCCTGGATGCGGCAGTGATAGCCAAGATGGCTCAAAGGGGACAGATATCCAATTGCGAAGTGGATGGCCCACTCGGCCTCGATAACGCACTGTCTTTAGAAGCGGCGAAGATAAAAAAGGTAACCGGTCCGGTCGCCGGTATGGCCGATCTTCTGGTGGTTCCGGAAATAGCCGCCGGAAATTTTCTCGGTAAATCGGCCGTCTATCTCGCCGGAGGCACTATCGCCGGTCTGGTGGTGGGCGCCGCTGCCCCCATAGTTATAGTCTCCAGGGCCGACTCGGCTTCTTCTAAGCTCGCGTCCATAGCTCTAGCAAGCCTTTCTATAGGGAGAAACACGTGAAAGTGGAGTATGCCGGCGGTTTCCTCTCGCTGGAAGGGGAAATGACCGCCCGTGAGTTGCTTGATCGGTTGGGACTGGATTTTGAAGATCATTTAGTCATAAAAGACGGTTCTCTGGTACCGCTCGAAGAGAAGATCGAAGACTCTTCAAACATAATCATTTTGAAGGCCGTCGTCGGCGGTTGAGACGTTCCAGAAAATTCAACGCCAGCTCATCGGACAACTCGATTCCCAGATCGAGATGGGCTTTGTGTTCGCCGTGGTAGTCGCTGCCCCCGGTGGGTATCAGGTCCATCTCGCGGGCAACGGCAAAGAGTTGCATTTTTAGGTCTCGATCGTACTCTTTATAAAATGCCTCTATACCCTCCAGTCCGAGGGTTTTGAGTTTGCAGATCATCTCTTTCAGTTCATCAAGGTCGAGTTTCAAAGACATGGGGTGCGCCAGAACGGGAATTCCGCCACCGGAAATTATAAGCTCAATAGATTGACCGATCTCGAGTTTCTTTTTCTCGACGTAGGCAGCGGCGCCCTTGCCTATGTAGAGACGAAAGGCCTCCTCTATCGAAGAGACGTAGCCTTTTTTGGTCAGCAGGCTTGCGATGTGGGGCCGTCCGAGGCTCTCGCCGGGAAAGTTTTCCTCGAGTTCTCTCTCCTCGAGAGAGATGCCGATTTCTCGAAGTTTTCGCATGATCTGGTCGTTGCGATCGTCTCTCATATCCCTCAGTCGGGAAAGAGTCCTCTCGAGATAATCGAGGTTCAGATCGTATCCGTATCCGAGAATATCCAGAGTCTCATTGTGATCGCAGCTTATTTCGACACCGTTGACGTAGGTCATGCCTTTCGATTCCGCAATAATCCGGGCGTCGCTCTGGGCCGTAACTGTGTCATGGTCGGTTATGGATAAGATCTTAATCCCTTTTTCACAGGCTTTAGTGACCAGGGACCGGACAGAGTCGGTGCCGTCTGAACGGTCGGAATGACAGTGTAGATCAACCAACATGTAAAACACCACCGTTAATGAGGTAAAATGCTATTATCCAGACGCAAGAGGTGATATTAATAGAATACTACCTGGAACAGGGTACGATTTTGAAGAGACGTTACAGAATAAACGAACCTCTTGGAAAGGGCGGTTTTGGAATAACCTATTTATGTACCGATCTTCTAGGCGGGGAAAGAGTCGCCGTGAAGGAATTCTTCCCCAGAGGTGCCGAAAGGAACGGGAACAACGTGAGCCCCGTTTCCGACGATTTGAGGGAGGTATATTACGACAAGCTCTCGTCTTTTTCCGAAGAGTTCAGGATAATCTCCACCATAAGCAACGACCACGTTGTGAAGGTTTTGGATTTCTTCACCGAGAACAACACGGCGTACTACGTCATGGAGTTCATAGATGGTTTGAATCTCAAAGAGTACGTGAAAAACAACGGAATGCCAGACCTGAAAACCTGTTACAGGATCTTGCTGGACATCCTGGACGGTGTGAATGCCATTCACGGCAGGGGCTACATACACGGCGACCTTAAGCCCACAAACGTAATGGCCAAAGGCGACGGAAGGATAAAAGTCATGGATTTCGGCGCCGCCTGTCTCAAGGATGCATTCTTCTCTTTTCTTTCTGCCAAGGTTATTTCGATAAGCTATACATGCCCGGAGAAGTTCTTCGCCTCGTCTGTGCCCGACAATTCGTGGGATATTTATTCTATTGGAGGCATAATGTTCTTTCTTCTGAGCGGCAAAGACCCCGTTCCGGCCACGGAAAGGGTCAAGGGAATTCCTCTTGAAATGAGCCTTATATCAAATAGAAAGGCCAGGTTGATCATTGAGAAAGCGATGTCTTTCTCTCCAAAAAAAAGATACCGTGACTCCGATCAATTCAAAAAGGCCTTGAGCAGTCGTTTTTTCTTTTAGACTATCTTCTAGCTATGAGCCGGTAAATATCTTCCAGTTCGCCTACTAGATCGCGATACTCCGTTATTTTTTCACAGAAAGCGCGGAACCTCTCCTCGACCAGCGCTCTCGCCTGTTCGACCGTCTTAAAGCTGAGCAGGGTGAGTTTGTCCTGTGAGAGATCCTTCCCCGGTGTCTTACCAAGTTCCTGAAGGGTTGAAGTGGCATCTTTTATGTCGTCCATCATCTGGAAGATCTCCCCAAAATCTATACCGAGTTCGAACATTTCGCGGAATTTAGATCCATCCTCCATACAGAAAGGGGCGGCGAAACAGAAACCGAACAGAGAAGCGGTTTTCCCCCTGCGTATGAAAGAGAGAAGCTCTTCGGTTCTTTCCGATGGAGCGACATCGGCGAACTCTCCTTCGACTACTTGAAGCGACACATCACTCCACAAACCTACGAGCCTTTCTTTATACCGGTGATCGAGATCCAGTGAAGATATGACCTTTGACGGGTAGAGCATCAGATAATCACCGGCCAGTATGGCCCGGGCCTCACCGAAGATCGAATGGTTGGAAGGCTTTCCGCGCCTGATATCGTCGTTGTCAATCGGGGGAAGATCGTCGTGTATCAAACTTCCGCTATGAAAGAGCTCCACAGCGATACCCGTCTTCAGAGCACTATCACATCCAAAGGATGTCAAATCGGACAGCTCCCATACTAGATACGGCCTCAGTCTCTTTCCGCCGACCAGAGGAGTGTACGAAACTATTTCCCTAAAAGGCGAGTAACTACATATTCCGTCGAGGTGATCGCTGAGTTTTCTATCGAAGAAAGGTATGAACTTCTCAAGCTTCATTTTTCGTCTCTGTCCTTGAAATGCCTCTTTAGCTCCTCGATATCGAGGTTTTCCACGAACTTTTTGAAACCCTCCATGTCTTCTTCCTGGTTATTTCCAATCATATCGGGTTGAAGCGTGTCGAGATCTATCGAACTCTCGGCAAAGACTCTATCGTCAACAAAAATCGCAAAACTCTTTTTAACTGCAAGGACAAGGCAATCGGAAGGTCTCGCATCGATTATCATGGTCTTTCCCGACGGATCCTTCAGGTGAAGACTCGCGTAATAGATGTTATCTTTCACATCGCCTATCACTGCCATCTCGAAAGAGGCGCCGAGACGTTCCACCGTGTTTATGAAAAGGTCGTAAGTCAAAGGTCTGGGGAAGTCCTTTCCACTAACGGCCAGAGCCAGTGCCTCGGCTTCGAACGGACCTATCCATATTCCAAATCCCTTGTTCGTCTTTTCCACCTCAAGTATTACCACCGGCGAATTGCTCTGGTCCAGAGCCAGCCCTCTGAGTCTAACCTGTAACATTCGAGTCACCTCGATTCCTGGATGATTCAAGGTTTTTCTTAATTATATTATAGACTTCTTTTCTGAACCGCTCTTCACTTTCGAATCCCTCAGGCGAGATAGGTTCGGCTATGGAGAGGTTGATTCTGGAGGGTGTGATAAGATAGCCGTTCTTCTTCATGAGCTTCCCGGTTCCATCCAGCGCAACCGGAAGAACTTTGACGCCCAGTTTGAAAGGGATCGAGAGACTTCCCTCTTTGAACTCTCCAAGCTCTCCACTTTCGCTCCTCGTTCCCTCGGGGAACAGAAGTATCGTACCGTCCTCTTTCAGAATCTTCAGAATCTTCCTCATGGCTCCGGCCGTCTGGAGTTTATTTCCACGATCTATATACACGCCGTCCAGAGCCTTTATGAACCAGCTTATCCCCGGTATTTTCGAGAGTTCCTTCTTCGCGATGAAAGATATCCCCGGATAGACATATCCCGGTATCAACGGTATATCGAAGGCGCTCTGATGGTTGGCCGCTATAACCATCGGTCCATCCTCGGGAACGTTCTCTTTCCCCTTCACTGTAACTCTGGAACCGGAGAGAATGAAGGCCGCCCTTCCAAACCTCGAAACCTCCCGGGAGATGAACCGCTTCTTCCATTTCTTTCCTTTGTATTTACCGAGTATGCTGCCGACGATTATTACCAGTCCACCGTACACACAGATATACAGAACGCCTATGATCGCGATCCATAAGGTTATGAATAAACTAACAAGCGTCTTCAGAAAGCTCAAGTTTTTCGACCTCCAGGACATCTCCATTCCTGATTCTATAGACTTGCGACCGATTCAAAGCCTCCCGAACGATCTCATCGAAATCGAGCCCGGCCTCGACTCTTTGAATATCTATCATTCTGGCCTTGGTGACAGGACTCGATGGAACGAAGATCGTACAGCAATCTTCGTAAGGTAGTATAGAGATCTCGAAGGTTTCGATGGCACGAGCTATAGAGATCGTCTCAATTTTATCGTAAGTGATCAGCGGTCTCAACACAAGTTTGTCGGTCGGTTCGGCTATCACGGCCATGTTCTCCAGAGTTTGACTGGCGACTTGACCGAGATTCTCCCCCGTGACCATAGCCTTGATATGAGTCTTGTCGGCGATTCTGTCGGCTATTCTCATCATGAGCCTTCTCTGACAAACCAGACTGTACCTCTCCTGTACATGCCTGTGAATAGCCATTTGGGCTTGAGTGAAGTGAACGCTGTAGAATTTCAACATTCTACCGCCGTTGAAGAGAGAGAGCCTTTTTGCAAGGGAGAGAACCTTTTCGAAGGCCATTTCCCCCGTGTAAGGAGGACTGGAGAAATGTATAGCATCTATGCTTAGACCCCTCTTCTGGGCTAGCCATCCGGCGACCGGGCTGTCTATACCACCGGAGAGAAAGAGCAAAGCCCTTCCGCTAACGCCAACCGGTAGTCCACCGATCGCCTGTGTTTTGCCGCTGGAAATGAGCACACCTTCATCCCTTATCTCTATCTCTACAACAAACTGCGGATTGTGTATATCTACGGAAACTTCGGGGATAGCTTCGAGAATCTTCTCCCCGACGAGAGGATTCAATTCGATGCTCTTGATGGGAAACCTCTTGTCTAGCCTTCTGGTTTCGACTTTGAAGGTCCTGCGCCCTTTCATCATCTCGGCCTTTGCGAGCTCTATCGATGTGGAGAATATGTCGTTTATATCGTACGTAGTCCAGGATCCAAGGCTGTAATTCTGAACACCGGAGGTTCTCTTTATAGCCATTTCGGCCTCTGACAGTTTTTCAGGGGATACGGTGACGATTATTCTGCCCCTGATTCTCTGTACGGTTGATTTTCCGATCTGCCTCTTTATATTGCCGGTCAGAGTCTTTTCGAACATCTTTCTGTTTCCCTGCTTTAAGGCTATTTCACCGTATCTGACGACGATGAATTTATCCACTGGAATAACTCCTTTCTTGCATGATATATAATACTCCTATCATACATTCTTTTAGGGAGGTGCGCTTTTTTATGAAGAAACTACTTCTCTTTCTGATCGTTTTGGGGAGTACCGTTTTCGCTTTTTCCAGCGATTTCGAAACTCTGCTGGGAGAGTTTGTACAGATCAGATCGATGCAAGATTCGCAACAGATGTCCGAGTTCATAACAAAAGTCGAAAAAGAAGATCTGAACGACTACGAAATCTTAACGCTTCTGGCCGATTGTCACAGGGAATACGCAAACTGGATAGAGGACAAGAAGACCAGGGAATCCCACTACAAGACATCGCGGGAACTCGCGGAAAAGGCGATAAAGTTGAACCCGAATTACGGTATGGCTTACTACGTGAAAGGAGCCTCGATAGGACAGCTGGCACAGATGGCCGGGATTATTCAGTCGATGTTTCTTATAACAGATTTCGATAAGAGCATCGACAAGGCGATGGAATTGATGTCCGAAAGCCCCTTTCCATTCATAGCCAAAGGCATGAGGGATAGAGATACGCCCTGGCCGTACAGAAACTACGACAAATCCGAAGACAGGTTTTTGAAAGCAATAGAGAACGATCCGGCATATATTAACTCTTACTACGAACTCGCACTCCTTTACGAGATCTGGAAGAAAAAAGACCTGGCCGCCCAGTACTACAGAAAGGTCGTCGAGATGGAGCTCCAGACGGACTTCATCGTTCAGGGCCAGGAATCGAAGGAAAAGGCACAGAAGTGGTTGGCGGAAAACGGATATTGAAATGCTTTACAGAACAATTTTCTCTTTGATTCCCCTCTTCTTGATGCCGATCATGGGTCATGGACTGCTGCGAGGATTGCTGGTCTCGTCCGTAATGGTCGCCGGTGTGTTGCTCGGCAGGGAGAGTCATAGAGTGAGTCGAATCCAGAATCTCACGTTCGTTCTGTTTTACGCGCTGCTCATCTTTGGATATTTGCAAAATACATCGGCGCCACTGTACGGCGATCAAATCTTTCTACTGGCGGTGGCGCAGGGAGTCTCGGGGTTATATGGGCTCTTTCATCGCAGGAAGACGCTTTCTATCCTGTTCGCCTGTGGATGCTGGACACTGATAGCCGTATCCCTGGCACAGGTGGCATACGCCAAACTTGGAACGAAAGGTATCCTTCTGGCCGGAGCGCTCATGGTCCTGGTTGCGCTTCAGGATGTGAGAAGGATATTGAAACCTATAGATAGAAACTACACCGGACGGGATGGGATGGAATAATCATGGGTAAAGAAAAGAGGATAAGGATCGGAGTAGTTCAGTTCAATTCTAAGACAGACGAACCTGGCGAAAACCTCGAAAAAGCAGTCAATTACATCGAAAATCTTGTGGAAGAAGAGGTGGATCTCGTTCTTCTGCCGGAGATGTTCAACAGCGGTTACGGGACTGACGAGGGGGTCATTAAGAGTGCCATCGAGATGCAGGAGGAGACCATAGAAACGCTCTCGGCTCTTTCCGACTACAACGACATAGCCATAGTCGGTGGCGTAGTCAACAAGACCGGAGAGGACCTCTACAACTCTTCCGTGATAATGCTTCCTTACGGCGAACCTGTATATTACAACAAGACGCACCTCTTTCGCAACGAGAAAAACGTTTTCAAGCCCGGTAACTCACTGAAGAGCTTCGAGTTCGCGGGGGTGAAGTTCGGGATACTCATGTGCTACGAGATCGGTTTCCCAGAGATATCCAGAAAGCTTTCCAGAGAAGGTGCGCAGGTGTTGCTCGTCCCTTTCGCCTTCGGGAGGGAGAGGAGAGAGATCTACGAAGTAGCTACTCGTGCGAGGGCCATAGAAAACGGTTGTTTCCTCGCTGCGGCAAGCCAGAGTGGCAGGTGTCCTTCCATGGAGATGGTTGGAGAGAGCAGAATCGTCTCGCCTTCGGGGGAAATAATGTGCGACTGCGGAAAGGGCGAAGGATTCTGTCTGACCGATCTCGACATCCATCAGGTGGAGAGATACAGGTACAAAGAATCTGGCAACTCCCACGGGTACTTCGCGAACATGCGAGAGGACCTTTACCGTTGAAGAACTGGTTGACAGGACCGGATCGATGATATACAATAAAAAACGTCAGTGGGCCGTTAGCTCAGCAGGCAGAGCGA
>NZ_DAOSEH010000062.1:0-14284 GCF_035363035.1 Mesotoga sp.
GCCGTCGTACGCGATGTCGACAGTTGCTGGAGACCGATCGAGAGCGTGTACATTCTATCGTCGTTCAGATAGATCAACGGATTCAGAAAGTCAGTCCAGGTCCATATGAATATGAACAGCGCCGAAGTCGCCAGAGCCGGTTTGGACAGTGGAAGATAAACCTTCAGGAAGATCTTCCACTCGTTGGCGCCGTCGAGCTTCGCCGCGTCGGAAAACTCTCTCGGTACGGTGTCGAAAAACTGTTTCAGAAGAAATATCGAGAAGGCGCCACCGAAGAAAGTCGGTACTATGAGCGGCAGGAACGTGCCGACCCAGCCTAGTTTGTTGAAGAGAACGAACTGCGGTATCATGGTGACCTGCGGCGGTATCATCAGCGTGACCAGCAGTATCCTGAAGAGAACCTTCTTGCCCGGTATTCTGAAATAGGAGAAACCGAAGGCCACCACGGAAGACGAAAGCATGAAGCCCAGCAGAGTCATTCCCGTCACTATTACGGTGTTGAGAGTGTACCTCAAGAAGGGCAGCTCTACGAGCAGGTCGGCGTAATTGGACCACAACACTTCGGAAGGCCACCATACAGGCGGGAAGGCGAAAACGTCGTCGTAGGATTTGAGAGAGGTCGAGAACATCCAGAAGAACGGTATCATGAAAAACACGGCGCCGGCTATCAGCAAGAGGTATATCCATGTTTTACCGAGCGATCTTTTCTTCATTGCTTATCTACTCCCCCGAAGTAACCGTATTTTCCGAAAAACTTGAAGACGAAGACGATCGCGATGGAAGTCATTATGAGCAGCACCCAGGCCATGGCGCTGGCGTAACCCATTTTGTAGAACTGGAAGCCGTTCCTGTAGATCGACAGCGCGTAGACCAGCGTAGAATTTTCCGGTCCGCCACCGGTCATTATGAAGACGCTGGTGAAGGACTGGAAGGAGTTTATTATACCCATTACCACGTTGAAGAGTATCACCGGACTGAGCATCGGAAGAGTTATCGTGAAAAGCCTGGCGATTTTCCCGGCGCCGTCCAGTTCGGCCGCTTCGTAGAGCTCGGTGGGTATGTTCTGCAAACCGGCCAGATATATAACCATCGCCCCGCCGACTCCCCAGACACTCGTCAAGATCAGGGCCGGTTTCGACCAGGCCGGGTCGGTCAACCAGCCCGGCGTGGGAAGACCTATCTTTTCCAGCAGCAGGTTCACCGGTCCGAACTGCGGATTGAGGAACCACTTCCAGAGGAGCGCCGTCGCAACGGCCGGAACGATACTCGGCAAAAAGTACAGGGTCCTGAATATCCCCAGGAACTTGACCTTTGTGTTCAACAGTAGGGCCACGAGGATGCTCAGGACCTGTGCGAGGGGGATACCGATTATCGCCAGATACAACGTGTTGTAGATAGACTTCCAGAACAGAGGATCTTTGAAGAGCTGGACGTAATTGTCAAGTCCGGCCCAGCGTGGCGAAGATAGCCCGCTGTAATGCGTGAAGCTGAAATACAGCGATGCGATTATTGGATAGGCCGTGAAGACGGCAAGACCGATCAGCCAGGGAGAAAGGAAGAGCAAACCGATACGCGCCTCTCTAAGCCTGGACTTCGCCACTTTGCTCATGGATTATTCGTACCTCCCCAGTTCCCTTATTACGGCCTGCTGAACATCGTTCAAAGCCTGCTCGGCCGTCTTGGCTCCGCTCTGTACGTATTGCAACGCCTGATTCAGCTCCTCCATGTAATACAGTCCGATCGGAAGCGTGGGGAAGAAATACACATAACCGTTGGTCAGCATATCTATGTATATCTCCATATTCGGAAGCATTTTCGACTGGAAGGCCTGATTGTCTATCGCATCGACCCTGGGGGGGATGTTCGACAACTCGGCGGCGAACCGGGCGGCCTGATCTTTATCGGTCAACCACTTCAGAAACTCGAAGGATTGATCGGGGTACTTCGAACCCTTGGGGATAGCCCAGAAGGAGCCGTTCAAATAGGCTACCTTCTCTCTGCCGCCTTCGGGGGCCGGGAAGGGCGAAACTCCGTATTCGAAATCGCTCTTGGCGAACTGCTTTATGAAGAGCAGCTCCCACTGTCCGGCCTCCTGGATCGCCAGCTGTCCCCGGTAGAAGGGGTTGTAGGAACTGGCCATCTCTCCCCAGGTGGCCTGGAAGACCCTGATCTTCTGCAGATCGAACTTCTTGTAGTACGAAGCCACCCAGTCGAGCGCCGCGACATTGCCGGGATGGTTGGCCGTTATCTCTTCGGTTTCCGGATCCCACAGCTGGCCGCCGAAGACGTAGAAATAAATGTGGCTCACGTTCGGCAAAAAGCCCAAACGCCTGATATTGCCCCTAGTGTCCTGTTTGAAAAGCAGTTCTGCGTATCTGTCAAGCTCCTTTATGTTTTCCGGAGGTCTGTCCGGGTCGAGACCGACCTCTTTGAAGAGGGTCTTGTTCCACATGAAGGCGTAAGCGTTGAGGGTCGTGGGAAGGCCGTACTTGATCCCCCTGTATGCTCCGTAAGACCATACACCGGGAAGATAGTCTGACTCGTCGATCCCTGCCGAGTCAAGATAATCGTTGAGCGGTATCAAAGCGCCGCTCTCGCCCAGCGGAACTACCATCCAGTCCCAGATCGTCACTATATCAGGCGTAGAAGATCCGGCCAGAGCGGTGTTTATCTTCTCTCCCTGTCCTATCGGAACGAAGACCGGCCTCACAACTATCTCGCTCTGGCTTTTGTTGAATTCCTCTACAAGAGCCAGAAGGGCCTTCCCTTCGTCCCCTCCCCAGGCGTACCAGAAGGAGAGCTCGGTCTTGGCCAGACCGACCATAGCAACAATCAGTATCACCGTGATCGCAAGAACTTTCCTCATGATCAATCCCCCAATCCTGTGTATTCTTTATAGGCCTTGTAAAGCTCTTCGGCCCTTCCTCCCAGCCTCGGAGTCATGTAGTGAGGGAAATCGAATATGACGACTTTCTCGGTGTAGGGAGACTGCATCTGAAGCTGGTCAACGACCCTTTCTATATCGGCCGGCACGGCCTGCCAGCTTCCGGCATCGACGGGCCAGCCGTGGATCTGGTCGAAGACCTCCACGTTTACCCAGAACCTCACTCCGTGCTTGTCCATGATCGGCTTCAAAGCCTTTATAACCCCGGCCGACTCGGCGACCGAAGTTCTTCTGGTTCCGACTCCGTCCTGCATGGCTATGATATCCACCTTCGCCTCGCTGAGCACATAATCCCACCATTCGGCATACGCTTCCCCGTTGGGGTTGATTCCGAAGTATGGAGAGATCATGACCGGCTTTCTGGTGAGGAACTTCGCGTAGGTAACCATGGATTTAAGATAAGTCCTTATGCCGTCTTTCCTGGTCTGCGTGAGGAAATTCCTGTCGTCTATCTCTTCGGGAAGGTACCAGCCGGCAAGAGAGGCGTGAGCGCCGTAAAGACTGAAAAGCTCCGTCAAGATCTTCTGGTTCATGTTTATCTGTTCTTTGGGATCGAACTCGCCCGACCAGTAAGAGGGGTTGAGCGAGAGACCGAGGAAAACTTTCATATCGAGCGAATCGGCGGCCTTCAAGAGTTCGCCAAGCGTGTCGTTTGCCTTTTCCTGTTTGTTCTCTTCCCAGGTGACCTTCCCCGCGCTCATGAAGGCCTTCCCGTCGTTTGAAACGGCTACTTCGTAGCCCTTCGAGGGGATCTGAACACCGGATATTTCCGATCTCATGAACTTGACAGCGATAGAGTCTATAGTGGTCAACTCTCCCAGATCTACAACGATCTCGATGGGTTTTTCCGGATACTGCCAGCCCACCATAGCGCCCCAAGCGTAATCGGCCGCACCGTCGGTCAATTTCCCATCGGAAGGATAGCTTGGGTTAGCCTGTGGATCGACTGTGTAGGCTCTTCCTACCGAGAGAATCTCTCCTCCCTTCTTGACTGTGATCTCGGGAATCATTGTCCACTCCTTACTGGTCGGTTCAATGACTATCTTCACGAACCTCGTTCTGGTAGAACCCCTCCATACAAGTTCGGCGATACTTTCATCGGGTGAGATCTCGTCTGTTTTCATATACTTGGAAGGGTAATAAAATCTCTCCCCGTAAGCGCTGTATTGGATTATCACAGTATCCATACCTATATCTTTCATTAGAGAGAGCTCACCCTTCCACTGTTCCTCAGTGAACTGGGAAAGCTGTCCATCTAGCTGTATGAAAGCTCCTGTTATATTCTTGACCTCTCCGCTGGCTGCAAAGGTCGACAGGCCCGATACTATTATCGCGAGAAAGATAGCGATTACCTTCATTCGATCAACCTCCTTAAAAGTTAGCTGTCTTCTATGAATATTCTATCAGAAATTATAATTTTCTCCAAAACTAATTGGCAGTTTTGAGAAATGCTCACAAACGATGACATACAACTGCGAGCGAAGAATTCTAAAAAGCTGATTGGCAGCCCTTTGAATCTGGATGGGTAGAATTGATGGAGCCAGAAATAGTCGTCTATCGACGACATTTCCAGCTTGCAGATGTCGATCGGTATTTTCTTAATTGTATGAGATCCACGGGGTTATTCAGGTAGCCGATAGTGCCTCTATCGTTTCGACTTTCTCCGGTTTTCCGGTTCTCACCGACTCGAAGATCGAGAGAATCACCAGAGAGGTGTTCACCGCGTCTTCGAGGCTTACCAGGAACTCTTCGCCGCTCACCAGGCAATCGATGAAGTGCCTTATGCTTTCGTACGCGAACCCCTTCGCCTTTCCGTGAATGAAATGTCTCACAAGCACATCGGGCCGTTTAGCTTCTCTCTGCGTATAGCTTTCGATCATCTGGTTGTTGCTTAAATCAAGGTTCACCATTCCCCGGCTTCCCGTGAAGTTGAACTTGATATCGTTCACGCATGGGTTGGTGTTCGGCGTTATCCAGCTGTTCTCCATGGTCGCTATACCGCCCTTTCTGAACTTGAGAAGGGTCTGATAGATATCGGTTGTGTCCAGTCCCAAGTTTTTTAGGACGCCGCTGCTGCTGACCGAATAAACGCTTTCCACCTCATCATTGAAAAACCATCTCAGAGTATCGACCGAGTGGCTCCCCAGGAACCAGAGGATCGACGAGCGGGCCGACCACGGCAACATATCTGTGGCTACCCAGAGCACATCGTTCAATCTGAAGTAGGCGCTGACTGGCGTACCCAGCTCTCCTTTGTCGAGCATCTCTTTGGCCACAGCGAAGGGAGGGCTCCACCTGTTGTGAAGATCGGTCATGATCCTCACCCGGTTCTTCGATACGGCGCCGACAATCGCCGCAAGATCCTCTCTGGTGGTTGCCAGCGGCTTCTCAACGAGCAGGTCTTTACCGGCGTTGGCACAGTCGACGGCGATTCTGCCGTGGGCGAAGTCCGGCGTCACGATCGCCGCCGCGTCGAAATCTAGGCTTTCGAGCATCTCGATGTGATCGGTGAAGAAGTGCGGTATTTCGAACTTCTGCGCGAAGCTCCTCGCTCTCGATCGGTCGAGGTCGCAGATCGCGACCAGCTCGACGGACGGATGTTCCCTATACAGAAAAGCATGCGTCTCTCCCCAGACGCCGGCTCCGATTATCGCCATTCTTATCTTCGACATTCTCTTACCCCCTCTCTCAGTTCCAGATCGCACTCGAAAGTCCTGTCCCAGGGCAGGAAGAAGTCCGTTACGGAGATGCTTCCCTTTTCTACGACGCCGCCGAAAACGTCGTGAGGCCTGCCGTAGAAGTGTTTTTCGATCAATTCGACCGCACGGGGTATGAAGAGACCGTCGCGGAACTCCTCGAAGAGACGGCCCGATTCATTTACTCTGTATTCGTCGCCGCCGACATTTCGAATCCTCTTCTCGAGTTCGTCTCGCAAAACGCCCTGGTAGAGGTGATCGTCCAGGAGGCGGGAGAGATAGAACGCGGCAATCTCTCTGCCGGAGTTTGTAGACCTGCAGGCCGCAACCACCACGGCGAGCAACGTCCCCAGACTGTTGGAGGCGGTGTTCCAACCCGAATAGCCCCAGATATTTTCCAGGTCCATATTCAGGAAGCCCTCCACGAACTGTCGGTTGGAGCCGTTGGCCCTGAAGACGTCTAGTATGAAGATTCTCTTCTTCTTTTTCGACAAAGCTTCGAGTTTTTCCAGAGCTCTCTCCACTTCGCTGCCGGCTATAAAGATCGAGGTTTCGGACTCACCCGAGACGGTCAACCCGACCAGCCTCATGTGCGATCCGACATTTTCCCCGAACTGTCTGTCTTCGAAATCCATAATTTTCTTTTCCGTCTCAGGCGAATCGTAGGTCAGATCTACCGACAGCGGTTGCCGGTCTGCAGATGTAAAAGTCAACAACTCCTGGATAACCTCGTCGGCACCGTTATGAATGAAGACACTCTCCTTAACACCACTCTCGCGAGAGAGTTTGTCGAGTATCTCCAGCTCGCACTTCTGCGGACCATCGGGGAAGGTGTCCTCCTGAGCGAGCACGAGCAGATCGGCGATCTTTTCCTTGACAAGCTCCACACAGGCTCTGTTGACTATATGGTTCCTGCTTCTGAGTCTGTAATAACTCTCCAGAAAGCCCCTCGGAAAGGTAGATTCTATCGATCGCGCCTCATCTTCTTCGTCGTTTCCGATAGCGCGTAGGTACCGGTTCAATCTCTCCCAGAGTTCTCTGGAACCGGCGGAGGAGACAGAGATCGAGGCCCTCCTTACTATCGAGGAGAGAAGTATCCTGGAGCGGGGATTTCTCTCTCTTAGTTCGCGAAGCAGTTCCAGCCTTTTCAAAGCCTCGAATTCGCTCACATCTCCGGCTCTTGAGGCGATAAGCCCGCCGAAGAGGAGCATATCCACAGATATCGCGAAAGCGTCGCCGCTCTCTTCAAGAAGCCATCGGCCAAGCTCTTCGCACCTTCCCGGTCTCATGTACCGACCGAGTAGCTCACGCCCGGGAAGGCGGACTTCAAGTCCGAGCATTTTCCCTATCTTCTGGACTATACGGTAGTTCGGCGGTCTTTCATCCATAGGAAGAACGACTGCTTTCACAGAATCCCCCCCATTCTCGCTATCTCTTTCTGAATGGTCTTTATTGGCACCTCTCTCACCCTGTAATGCGAGCCTTTCGACAGCGCGGCGCATATGCCCGCGGCCATGCCGGTCGCCGAGGCAAGAGGACTGGTCCTGAGCGCGGAAAAGGCGAGATGCTCGGCGCTCAAGGCCCTCCCGGCGAGAACCACGTTTTCAAGTCCAAGTGGGAAGAGAGCCCTGAGGGGCACGCTGTACTCTCCCGGAAAGGGTATTTTCATGGTCTTCAGCTCACCCGATTCGGGAACGTGCAGATCGACCGGATAAGAGCCGATGGCGATCTTGTCCACGAATTCCTTTTGCCCGAGCAGATCGTCAACTTTCATCATGTACTCTCCGGTCACGTGGGTAGTCTCTCTCACTCCTATACTGCATCCTGTCTGTATGAGAGACGCATTCGCGAAACCCGGCACTTCACTCTTCAAGAAATCCATGAATTTCCACACGTCGATGTTTCCGTCGCTCTGGGCGGCGGTCAGTTCTACGGCGCTACCCCCGAATCCTGCATAGCGAGTCGTGTTCATGAACACCTCTCCGGGATGGAAGGGTATTTCGAAGAAGAGTAACCTGTCCCTTCTGAAGTTGACCCTGTAATTGCGCAGAAGCGGCATTAGACTGAAGAAACCGGCGACTGCGAGGTAGGAGAAATCCCTCTTTTCACCCAGCACGAAATCCGATTCGTTCTCGCCGATGAAAGAGATGATCTCGTCCCTGTTTATTCCCCCGATTCTCATCACCAGAGTCATGGGCTGACAATTGGCCCTGTTACCGTCGCCGTTGACGTATCTGGCCCCGGCTTTGATCGAGAGGTTTCCCTCTCCGGTGGCATCTATAAACGCCCGCCCTATGAAGGTGCGGAGTTCATTGGCGTTCACCGTCTCTACCCGCTGCAGGAATCCCTTTTCTACCCAGACTCTGCCGACCAGCGAATTGAATAGATAGTCGACTCTTGCCTCCCTGAGGAGCTCTATCAAAACACTCTTCATCTTTTCGGGATCGAAGGGTGTAATACTTTTTACGAAACCGATCGGATCTTCCAGATGTCCGTGGGAGCCTCTTTCCCTGACCAGTCTCTCCACTATCTCCTGACCTATACCTCCGATCACCCGTCTGCGGTGGGAGTGGAAGGTCATCATGGGGTTAACCAGCGAGCCGGTCAGAACTCCTCCGAAAGACATACCTTTCTCGATTAGGAGAACCCCGGCACCGAGCCGGGATGCGGCGACCGCAGCCGAAACACCGGCTATGCCACCGCCCACGACGATTACATCGTAAACTCTATCCATTGTTTCACCCTCTCATTTTATTCCAGAACTCAAAGCGGTATCGGTGAAGTAACGTTGAAAGACCACGAAGATCAAGATGACCGGCAGGATCGACACGGTGGTTGCGGCCATGAGCGGTCCCCAGTCGGCGGTGTACCTGTTTTTGAAGACCTCCAGGCCCAGCTGAAGGGTACGCATGTTTCTGTCGCTTGTTACCACCAGAGGCCAGAGAAAATCATCCCACGCCTGCGTGAAGGTGAATATCGCCAGCGCCGACATGGCCGGTTTGCCCAACGGCAGGAAGATCCTAGTAAATATGCTTATCTCCCTGGCGCCGTCGATCCTCGCGGCCTCGGAGAGCTCTCTGGGAAACTGCATATAGAACTGCCGCATTATGAAGACGCCGAACACACTCATTATGTGGGGGACAACCAGACCGGCGTAGGTGTTCAAAAGACCGGTGCCTCCCTGTCCGAAGATGTTGTTGCCCCCTGCCAGCGGAAAGGATTTAACCATAAGGAAGGTAGGAATCAGCGTTACCTGAACCGGTATCATCATCGTGCTCAAAAGCAGTAAAAAGAGAAAGTTCTTGAGCGGGAAGTCCAGTCTCGCGAAGGCGTAGCCCGCCAGTGAACAAAAGACGAGATTGAAGGCCATAGAGATGAGCGAGACTACGGCGCTGTTGAGAAAGTACCTCTCGAATCCGCGCGTCGTTAGCGCCGTCGTGTAATGGTCAAGGGTCAGATGGCGCGGCACGAACGTGGGAGGCCACGAGAAGAGCTCGGCGTTGGGCTTGAGCGAGGAAATCGCCATCCAGAAGAAGGGCGATCCCATCACGACGGCCGCTATCAGGAGGAGGAAGATGACCCTCAGGCGTTTAAACTTCTTCATTCGGCCACCTCCTTTTCACGCCGCCAGGTGAAACTCACAACCGAGAGCGTCATTATTATTAACCCGAGAATGAAAGACATGGCGCTGGCATAACCCATGTCCATGTAATCGAAAGCGGCGCGGTAGATGAGGAGGCCAACGGTCGTCGTACTCTCCAGGGGCCCGCCGCTGGTCATAACGTACATTTCCGTGAACGACTGCAACGTGCTGATAAGACCGACGATGAGAACGTAGATATGTACCGGCCTGAGGAGCGGCAGGGTGATCTTCAGGAATCTTTTGAAGGCCGAGGCGCCGTCTATGGCCGCCGCTTCATAAAGATTTCTCGAGATTCCCTGTAGCCCCGCCAGATATATGAGCATATTCCAGCCGGCTCCCCTCCAGACTCTCATCGCCACTATAGAATGCATGGCCGTCGCGGGGCTTCGAAGGAAGTTCTGCGGCGGAATGTTGAACAAAGAAAGCAGAAAATTCAATATCCCGATCTGGGGATCGTACAACCATAGCCAGATCATGCTGGCGGCCACCATGGGTGTCACTACGGGCAGATAATAGATAGCCCTGAAAACGCTCATACCCTTCAGGCCGGTGTTAACCAGCAGAGCCAGCAGGAGCGACAGCAACATATTCAGCGGAAGTACTTCGACGGAAAACTGAAGTGTCCTCAGTACCGCGCTCCAGAATTGCGTGTCGCCGAAGATCTTCGAATAGTTGACAAGGCCGATCAGTTTAGCCGACCCGAAGCCGGAAAACTTCGTAAAGCTCAAATAAAGCGATACGAAGATGGGCGCTATCCTGAAGATGATATTGTAAACGAGTACCGGTGAGATAAAAATGAACGCGGTCAGCATGATCCGCCTTTTCAGCCTGTTAGTCACCTTTCACCCCGCAAGATTATCGCGATCGAAATACTGCCGGCCTTTCGGCCGGCAGGACTTTACTTGAGTTTACTTACTTCTTTGGCCGCTTCGTCGAGGGCGTCTTTCGGATTCATTGCACCCATGACTGCTCTTTCAAGGTATTTGGAGATGATATCTCTTGCCTGGACCCAGAAGGGAACGTTCGGGTTGCCGTAGGCGTATTTGGCTCCCTCGACGAACTTCTTGAGATCGGGGTCGTTCGCGATGAAGTCAGCCTGTGCGCCCGACTGTCTCGGCGGAAGGCTTCCAAGGGCTTTGTTGATCTTCACGAGCGAATCCTTGGAAGTCAGGAAGGCCAGAGCCTTCGTGGTGGCTTCGGGGTTCTTGGTGCTGCTGGAAACCATGAAACCCGCGAAGGAGTAGAATCCGGCCCTGGTGTACCTGGCAGGGGGGAAGGCCAGCCTGATTTTCGAGTAAGATTCCGGACTGTACTCCTTAAGGGCGGCCAGCGACTCGTTGTTCATGAAGACCATGACGGCCGTACCCGCGGCGATCGGCGAGAGGTTGCCGACTGGAGTCAGTCCAAATTCGGAAGCCACTTTGGCCTCGCGCACGAGCCCAACATAGTATTCGAGGGCTTCAACGCCTGCCGAACTGTTGAACACCGGATTCAGCTCATCGTCGAAGAGCTTGCCACCGTTCTCTATAAGGAAACTCGTCCAAACCTGCTGGAGGTCGATGCCGGTTACGGGAATATCGAGACCGGCCCTTACTATTCTCCCGGAATCGTAAACCGTGGTGGCCTTTGCAAATGTCACAAGCTGCTCCCATGTTACGGGCGGCTCGTTCGGATCCAGTCCGCTCTGCTCGAAGAAGTCGGCCCTGTAAGCCAGAAGCCTTCCCGAACCGAACACGGGGACGAAATAGTTCTTGCCCTTGTAAATACCCACATCGAGAGCGGCACCGAAATCGGCCGGATCCTCGAGCCTGGCGATGAGATCGTCGATGCTCCTTATCACACCGTTCTCTACGAACCCGGCGATGGCGGCCTGACCGTGCATGAATATATCCGGTCCTATACCGCCAGCAAAGGCCGTAGTCAGCTTCGTGGAGAGCTCTCCCCATGGAATGTACTCGACAACGAGTTTCAGATCGGGATTCGCCTTCTCGAACGCCGGAATCAGTTCGTCATCCATGGCTATTGTTAGCTGGTCCGATGTGCCCGCGAACCATACTGTGACGTTTGTTTTGCCCAACCCTACAAAGACTAACAGACTCAAAATTGAAATAACCAGTACTAGCTTTTTCACTTCCACACCTCCCCTTCAGTATCGGATTGCTTCGCTGAACGATTTAACAACGCTTGAAAAGCTCTCGATATCGGTTCCGGTGACAATGGGGCCGATTATGATGCCCCTGAACCCAATCTCGAAAAGCTCCCTGACTTCTTCGGGCATTACTTTCTTTTGCGTGGGCAGGAAACAGGGAAGACCGGCCCGATCTATTACTTCGCGGTATCTCAGAAGGTCCATAAGCGTGAGAGAACTGCCGTACTTCTCGGGATTGACCGTAGAGACTTCGATACAATCGGCGCCCAGAGATTTCAAGTTGCCGGCCATCGAGGGATCGTAAGTGTAGTTCAGCGCCAGCATCTTCGACATTCCGTTCCTCAGAAGGTAGAGCGGCGCGTAATCCACATAAACGTCGAAGAAAGAGATTCCCGATTTCTCCATTTCCTCGATCTCGGCAGCACTGGACATATTTTCGGCTCCCGGCACTATACCCATGCATGGGTCGAACTTGGATTTGATTCTTCCAACCGTCTCTTTTATGCCATCCCACGTAGCGTGAAGTTTGCCGGTAACCCTGTGCCTAACGTTGACATGAAGCTTTACCGCGTCGGCTCCGTTTTCCAGGGCCGCCCGGGCGAACTCGAACGTATTTTCCGGCAGACTGACTATCAGCAATTTCCGTTCCGATTTCAGCAGTTGTGAGAAAATCATTTTCAGCCCCCTTTCAGCGTTTCGCCTTTCAGAAGATAAGGTTCAACAAAAACCACGCCCCTGGCCTCGTCGTTACCTTCGAGCAGCTCCGACAGCATCACGGTGGCGATCTTTCCAAGCAGATAAGGATTGAGCGCGATCGTCGTCAGTCTTGGCCTTATTCTTCTGGTGAAGTCCAGTCCGCCGAAACCGATAACCCCGACCTGCCCGGGAATGGCTACCTCCTGTTCAAAGAAGGCTTCCATAACTCCTTTTGCCAGCCAGTCGGTTGTACAGAAAATAGCTTCGCGTCTTTCGGACTTCCTGTACTCCCTCTCAACGAACCTCTTTCCATCCCTCTCTTCGAAGGAGTTGCACTCGATGACCCTCACGTTTTCTCCTGGATAATTGTTTTCCTTCAGACACTTGAAAAAGCCTTCGAGCCTGTCGGCGAAGGTCGAAACCTCCCTGGGCCCGGTAATTACGGTGATCTTTTCGTAGTTATTTTTAAGCAGTTCATACGCGGCGAGATAGCCGCCCCTGACGTTATCGTTGTTCACCGAAGGAAAACTCTCGAGGCCGCAGTATTTGCCTACGAGAACGGTCGGTATTTTGAGAGACATGAGAAAATGTATCATAGATTCAGGCATCGGGATGCCTCCCACGACCAACCCTTCAACCAGATCGACGGGAATAAGCGACTCGTCGAAGGCGCTGCGGCTTCTCATCGATTGAACCAGGCAATGAAGACCTTCCCCGCTGGAAGTCTGGAGAATGCCCCTCTGCACGCCTGAGAAGAACTCGTCGCTCTCGATCGATCTGTGGGGATTGCTCACGAAGAACATGATCACTCTGTTGCTTGATATGCTGCCAGGCTCGACTGGATGGCCCAGCTTCCTGGCAACTCTGAGAACCTTCTCCTTCGTGCTCTCGCTTATCCTTGGATCGTTCTTTAAGACGCGTGAAACCGTGGAGATCGAAACTCCAGCCCTGGTAGAAATTTCCTTCAAGGTCACTTCCATGGCACAACTCCTTTATGCAAATTGTGCAAACAGACTGCAACCGAAACATTGTAGCACCTGGAAAGAAAATAAATAAACCCAAAAGAACCTGCCCTGGTGTCACCTGAGCTAATCATCTCCGATTAAGACTTATTATTCAGCGCGATCTATACTTATCTGAGGGCATCGCTTCAAAATATACGGAATAGAAAGTATTGCAAATTATGCAAAGAGTCGTCCGTTGTTCGTGAAACACAAGAGAAAGAACGTCGAGAGTTCGCCCTCTTTCTCTCTCTTTATCTCTCTCTTTCTCTCTTCTCTCTCTTTCACCTCTTCTCGTTCTTCCCAAGGACGGCTCTTTACGAAAATTGCGTACAGACCTCAGGAGCCGGTCAGTCCTCCATTTTCGAAAAGAGGTCAGAGGCCAGAGGTGAGAGGTGTGAAGAGCGGAAGATCTTGATTTTCTAACCTCTAACCTCATGCCTCTTACCTCTGTTTTACCAAAAACCTGGACGCGCGGCGTCGGAACTAACAACCGCCCTTTTCACATTGAAATCCAGCTTCCCATGTCCATCAGGATTCTTTCTATGCTGTACAGTTCGACCTGTATCTTGTAAATGGTATAGAGGTGATGGATCGCATCGAGTCCATAGACGCTCCTCCTGAACCAGTTAACCGGTTGTGTGAGGTAAGCAGCGGCCTCCTTTCCCACTATTCCTTCGAAGACACCGAGAACTTCCTTCAAAGGTTTGTCGATTTCTCTCCAGAGTTTCAGTTCTGTGTTGGCAAGATTGGCCATCTTCCACATCAGATAACGATGGTGGCTTATTCGCATCTTCGCTTCCGTGGTCAGCCCTCTGAAGGTGACGTCCTGCATTATATCTATCTGCTGGGCTAGTTGCTTGCCTGTCTGGAAGAGGGTTTTTCCAGTCACTATATCGATCGTTTTTCCCATGTATTCACCTGTAAAGTTCAGTAAGGTCTTGCTGAAGTATTCGGAAACGGCTGCACTGGCGTGTTGAGGATACCAGTTCTTCAAGTTGTTCACGGCGTTCGTTATGTATTTGCCGCCGCTCGTCTCGCCAAAACACTTGAGGAAGGCATTGCTTCCCGGAGTGGGCATATTCTCGGTCGATGTCGCCTTCTTGACAACGGCCTCGATTGTCATCTCCTGCACCATTTTTATCCAGTGTTCAA
>NZ_DAOSEH010000063.1:0-13974 GCF_035363035.1 Mesotoga sp.
ACGGAAAAGCGATCGAAGAGCTGCAGTCAATAGAAGGTGTCGATACGGTAGCCGCAGCGAAGTTCCTTACCGGACGGCTGCTCAGCGAATACGAGGACCCGGAGATGGAAAACAAAAACTACGCGACCGTTCCCAATCCCCAGGCTGGAATGCGAGCCACCACGTTCGATCAGTCGGGAAAGTACATGGCCCTTCTCGCCTACAACAGGGCGGGGATAGAACTGATGAAATCGAAAGTGATCTCCGGGTCGATAGATCTCGCCCGGATGACTTCCGAACCTCTGGTTATCATAGATGTCGAGAACAGCAACAGGCACAATATAAAGGCAGGAGACAGAGTGTTGCTCAAGACTTATTATCTTACGGAATCGATGGTCCAGCTGCCTGTAAACAGCGAGTTCACCGTCGGCGCGGTAGTTCAGGAGCTCCCTTCTGTGGCCTACACGGTTGAGGGCGGAATCCTTCTGGCGTGCAGCGAAGAGATAATCGACAGATTGAGGCCTGAAGGCAACGACGTCCACCTAACGATGATGGACTACATTGATCATTATTCTTATGTGGACATATATCTGCGCAGGGGAGCCAATCTTGAAACCATCGAACCGGTGGTGGAGGAGACCGCTAAAAGGTACAGAAACTCGACCTTCATCTCCTACAGCCAGTACAGGAAAGAGACGGAAAACGCTATCAGGACTCTTTCGACGCTGGTCTATGGATTGATCGCAATAGTCGGCTTCATAGGCATTTGCGGCATAACCAACACCATAAACACAACGATCATATTGCGCCGGAGAGAGTTCGGAATACTCAGGGCGGTCGGTATGACCGGAAAACAGCTCAAGGCGATGCTGACATACGAAGGGTTGATCTTCGGGCTCATAAGTGCCATCTCGTCGGTCGTTCTCGGTGTGATTCTCTCTTACGCTGTGTACTCGTTCCTGAAAACAGAGATCGGCCATCTGAACTGGTCGATACCCTGGCTAGGGATTGTTCTGGCAGTTGCCGGAACGCTTGCAGCCGGAGTGTTGACGACGCTTGCCTCGTCTAGAAAGGTCTCGAAACTCAGCATAACAGAATCGATAAGAACGATAGAGTGAAATTCGATTCTCATCAAACAATTACCTGTGGAATATGCAAATCTGCTATAAATACTGCTAAGGCTTCAGAATGGCCTCTGCGGAGAGAAAAAGCCTGGGGAGTGAATCCTCAGGCTTTTTTAGTAATCTTGATGAATCGGATTTTGCCTTCTATTGACCGACTGCTGAAGATCGAGAAGCAAATCTTCGCTTCTTGAAATGCGGCATTTCAGTTGCCACCTAACGGATAGAAGGAAGCGAAAAGACTCAAGTCTTCCTGCAAGTTTCCGATCGTCAAAGATTGGTAGTCACTGAAAAAACTTCCGCATGGATCGTAGTACCAGCCCCCAAACCCATATCCGGTATTCGGCACAGCGCTTATAACCGTGCTTGACCCCTTTGGGAATTGGCCTCCGCCGCTTACTTGACCGCCTTCCGGTGGCTCGGGTCTCAAGTTGACGGTAATGCTGTCGGGCACATCCAGATCGAAATTACCTACTATGGTGAATTCGGTGCAGCCTATACAGGTCGATCTAGCAAGGAAGAATGTGGAATACCCTTCCCATACGGGTTGATCGCTGAACTCGGCCCCCTCGAATGTCCAGTTTTTGAATAGATAATTATCGTTGGGGATTGCACTCAAAACCATGGGGTCACCGTGCCTGAACTTCCCGCTTTCCATAACCTCCCCACCTTCGGGAGGGTTAGCCACCACGTTGAATTGATAATCTATCGGCGGGAACCAGGCGACTATTGGAAGAGTATCGGTCACACCCTGCGTCGGCAGCCAATCCGACGTATTGAATGTGTATGGAAGCTCTTCGCTCAGTAAATTCCCCTCGGTGTACCAGCCCCCGAAATCGTAGTAATCAATTGGCGTTGCTCCCAGCGTGACATCTTCCCCGTACGGATATTTTCCGGCGCCGCTTAGCTCGCCTTTGTCCGTAGGTGAAGCATCGATTGTAATCATCAGCCATCCCGGTGGTGGAGTCTGGGGTTCAAACTTCCCGGTAAAAGTGAAGCTGTGCTCTGTGCTTGTTATGGGAAGCGTGTGGGTATCCAGGAAGCTGCCGGTGTTAAGGGTGAAACTCGTGGACCCGCTCATATATTCTTCTCCGTAGTACCATCCCAGGAAGGAATAAGAAGAATTCGCAGAAGCCAAGAATGCCAGATAATCACCGTAAGTACAGATACCGCCACCACTCACCTGTCCCCCCTCGGGAGGTTCGGCAACGGCGTTGAATTTGTATAGTACATCTACAAACACTCCCTGTAAGGGAAGCGCGGTGTATGTTACCCCCTCGGTGTACCATTCATTTGCCGGGAAAGTGTAGGTAGCGCCTTCACTTAGCTGTTCTCCACCGTAATACCACCCATCGAAATCGAAGTGCCGATTCGGCGTAGCTCCAACAGTGATATCTACGCCGTACGGATACAGTCCCTCACCCCAGGTTTCTCCTCCGTAGATCGGTGTTGCCTCGATCGTCACATCCAGTTGCCACTGGGGCGCAGAAGGATTGAACTTTCCTTTAACGATGTGCTCGGTACACGTTATACACTCAGTATGATTGAGGATTTCGACAGTGCTAACCGAGTCTACAGCTTGATCACTAAACATATAGCTGTCTATCCACCATCCCTCAAAGCCATAACCTGTATTAGGTAATGCGCTCAGATTTAGAGAATCACCGTAATTGAGAGTTCCTCCACCGGTAACCTCTCCACCCTCATGAGGATCTGCCACAACCGTAAACGTATATTGCATCGGATCGAACTCTACAAGTAGATCCACATCCTGCGAAGCATGGAAAGAGACAATTGGATCTGTATAAACAGGGTCATTGCTTTCGTTGAAGGTTAACTCGTCCGGCTCGTCAAGATACCAACCGTTGAAAGTGTGATGAATAGATGGCGTAGCTACTAGCGTCACCAGATCGCCGTAGTTATAGTCTCCATCTCCCTCGAACACTCCACCGTCGGGTGGAACGGCCGTGATTGAGATAGTTATCTTCTTCACCGTAAAATAGATTGAATAAGTCTTTGTCGCCTTTCCATTCAAAGAGGTGACAAACACTGTAGCGGTCCCCGGAAGAGTCTCGGCATTAGTTATCACAACGTTTGCCCCTTCAACAGCGGGAACGGCCGTCACCGTTGGTGGCTCTGTCGTCTCCGCGGGAAGTTCGACCGAATAACCGGTTTTTTTGGCATCAAAGCCAGGAACACTTATCCCGTTGTACATCAACTGCTTCAGAGTGGCATCGGCCGCTTTCCAGAAAGACGGGCAGCCGGTAATCAATATAAGAAGCAATACAACTGCGAAATACACATATACCTTTTTCATTCTCATGCCTCCTTAGTGAAGAGTGATAGTAATGAATCTAAAAAAGCCATTGTAGATCTCTTTTAGCCTTATCATCACCGCGCCGGGAGCTAAAACATGATAGAAAAAGTTCTGTGTCAAGAGAAAAGAGAGCGGCGTTAGTACATTCTTTGTTTTAAGTCTATCATCTCAGGCACATAATCTAGAAGAAGTTTTTAATAAACCCGAAGCATAAGAGATAGAAAACTACCCAAAGAGCCGACTAACGAGCAAGCGTGTATTCAGCCTTTCAGATGTTGGAAGTCGGCCTTAAAAGAAGGGGGCGGTTCAGCAGGGGTCATCTGTTGAAAGCACTGGATTGACTTTGAACGACTATCCGTCGAATTTGAAGCCGCCGTCGATCACCTCTATGCAGACTTCAACAACCCTGGCATCGTACAATATGCCCGAGTTTCTTTTCAGCTCTTCGACGGCTTTCTCCATTCCCGGTGCCTTACGGTGTGGTCTGTCGTAGTTCATAGCCTCCAGTACATCCGCGACTGCCAGGATTTTGGCCTCCAGAAGTATCTCATCTCCTTTGAGCGCCCTGGGATATCCCGAACCGTCGATCCTTTCGTGGTGCTGTCGTATTATTTCGAAGATTCTCCAGCTCAAAGGCAGGCCCTTGAGAAGTTCGTAGGATTTGATCACGTGCTGCTTTATCAGGTTGTATTCGATCTGCGATACAGGTGTGACTTTCGAGATGATATCCGTGGGGACGAAGAGAGTGCCCACGTCGTGCAATCTGCTCGCAAGAACCAGCTCCTTTCTTCTCTCGCCGGAGAGGTGCATCTTTTTGGCTATCTCTTCCGAAAGCGCCGCAACTCTTTTCTGGCGACCGGCGGTGTACGGATCCTTGATCTCGGTGGTTTCACTAATGATACTGGTGAGTTCCTCCACCATAGTATTCATGTCATTATAGAGCGTATCCAGAGGCTCGGTGAAGGATCGCACGACTATCCCTTCCAGTATCACGAAATAGGAGATTAGCCTAAAAATATGTCCCAGTGTATTAGTGAAACCGTAAGGGTCTGTGTAAATTGTGAAAAACAGTTCGGCCAGGGCGGTGAAGAAAAGTGCCGTCAGATAGTAGTTTTTATACGGTCTGATCTCTTTGTTGTCCGTTTTCATGAGCAGGAAGATCGTGAATGCTATGACTCCAAGGATCACCAGCTCCATGATTATTTTGAAAGAAGTCAGACCAGTTTCGGCGAGGTAGCAGTCGGGAAAAACGCCACTTCCCACCAGCAGGATACCCGTGATGCCCGAAGCCGCGACAAATATCCAGTAGAAGATGTTGCACCTTTTGCAATTTGGCAACACTATTGCCAGCGCCAGGCCCAAGGCTTCCAGAGACCTTCCGAGTATCCAGAACTGCGTCGATTGATTGGCGGACCAGTTCTGAAAGACACTCATGCCTTTGAAGGTTAGCGTATGAAGTATATCGAAAACCATCACCACAGCGTAAAGACTGCCCAGCCTGAACACGATGTTGTTCTTGCTTCTGGCAATTAAGGCGACGGCCACCAGCATCATTGCGACAGATATGGTGAATATCTCGACTGTAGAGTGGTAAAAAAGATAGTTGAATCTCGACAATCCCCACGAAATCAAAGCTAGAGAACCCCAAAAGATAAGATGACTCCTCAGCTTCATCATTTACCTCCCGATATTGAAAAGAGACCGGAGCCTTCTAAATAGAATCACTGTCGATATGCCGTAATTCTATCAAAATCACGGTTCAATCTTGTATGTTATCCACACAAGTCAATCGAGAGAATGAAAAGGTGTTATTAAGCATTGAAGATAGTACTTCCATGATTCACTGATTTCCGTTGCCAAAATCAATTTCAATGTGATGATTTTCACCATAGTTGACGAACAGACTTATGCATCCAGGAGAATCAAGATCACTAATTCTGTAAAATAGTCATTATTTCAAAATCATGTATTGTTCCATTCAATATAGAGATCAACCTTTGCCTTGTTTACCGGCGTAGTAAGCTCCATACAGATTGAGGATAGAGGTTACTCCCGAGATGAGCCACAGGTACAGATCAATCCTGTAAAATGCCGCAGCCATCCCACCGACGGAGAAGTAAAAAAGAATCAGGAAGGGTACCAGTATGGATGGTTTAGCGGGATTCCTGAACTCTATCTTCAAAAGATAATCCACAACCAGTGCGAGCAGAGCCCAGAAACCGTAAAGAATCGCAGGGAACCAGAGAAGGAAATTTGCCGACCTCAAAAGGTTGAGAGCGCCGATAGTCACCGCGGGAAGAGCCAGGATGATCGTCGCCGTTCCGAACAAGATCTCGACTTTCGGCCACTTTACCCTAGATAGAAACATCAGAAAAGTGAATATGTTGATCAGATTCACCGTCATGAAGAGCGGTAATTGCATCCCGATCGCCTCCGGTTAGTATCTTATCACGCGCGCGGAGCAGTATTATACTATCGACAGCGCAAAACAGTGATCGAAATTTCACAGTAGGTCTTCGGAGATATCGGGCATACGGCTGTTATATATTCTATAAGGTTCAATTCATTCACAGCGAAGTGTGTGTATCTATAGTTTTACGGAAAATTCCATGGAGTTACAGCAATTCAAAAGTGAAAGACTCAAGGAAAAGTAGGAGGGAGAACGATGGTAGGATTGATTCGGAGAAAAGTTTTGAGATCTCTGGTTTTATGCGTTATTATGGCGATAGCTTCCTGCGCTTTCGGATACGCCACCTATAGTGGTTTTCCAGGACAGATAATCAGCGCTTTTGAACCTTTTATTCCCGGTGAGCAGCTCGCAGATGATCAGATGAGGATAACATTCATGGGGACATCGGTTGTGCCGAGAATCGCCCAGCAGTGCAACAGCGTGTTTGTCGAACTGGGTAATGGAGACAGCTTCGTATTCGATTTTGGATCAGGCGTTTCATCCAATTACGTTGCGGCCGGCATTCCACCATCACGCATGGACAAGGTTTTCCTCACTCATCTGCACGGAGACCATGTTGGAGATTTAATAACGCTTTACTGTTTCGGTCCCTCTCAAGATCGCAAGACTCCTCTCTATCTGTATGGACCTTCCGGAGATGATCCCGAAGAAGGAACTCAGGCGTTCGCCGAGAATCTAAAGAAACTAATGAAATGGCACGTGGAGGCTTTCAGCTTTTTGAGCACAGGGCTGAAAGACGGTCGCGACGGTTACGAGATAATAGCGAAGGAGCTGCCGTATATGACAGTCGGCGGAGTCGCATACGAGGAGAACGGTGTAAAAATTACACATTTTCCCGCCGTTCACGACAGAAATGGAAGCATAAGCTATAAACTCGAATGGAACGGTCTTTCGATGATCTTCTCGGGCGATACAATACCCAATTACTATATGATCGAGCAGGCTAAGGGTATCGATGTTCTGATCCATGAGATGGTTGTGCCGCCCGAAGTGTGGGCCAGTAAAAACTCGGGATTGAATCCTGGAGACCCCGGCTGGGAAAGGGCTGTGGCATTTGCGCTGGCCGTGCAAAGGAATTCTCACACCTCACAGAAAGCCTTCGGCTATATACTCAGTCAAACAAACCCGAGGCTCGGGGTCGCCACGCACTTTCAGGCCAACGAAGATACCGTCGGGCCTGCGATTGAAGACATACGCCTGTCTTATGAAGGGCCCGTCGCAATCGCCACTGACCTGCTCGTGATAAATGTCTCAAAGAACGATATCCTTCTTCGCAGAGCAGTGGTTTCGGATTACGCCTGGTATCCGCAACCGTACATGTATCCCCAGGATCAAATCGCTCCTCCCAAATATGACGGCCCGTTCGCCCAGCTTAACGATACGCTCCTGGGAAGCATTGTTCCCGAGGAAATCTACGAAGTTGGGGATAAATAAAAAGCCAGATACTACCGCCAGTAAGACAGGAAAAAGGCCGACGAAGAGATCGGCCTTTTTTTAGCTGGAGTATTAATGAGGACACGATAGAAAGATACTAAATGGCATGACAATATGGCATTATTGTACTTGAGAGATTTCGCTTGGAGGTGAGCTTCTTGGTATTACAGGGGATAGATATACTGTCGAGACGGGATTTCGCCGACCTGAAAGATCTATCGATTGGTCTGATAACTAACTACTCGTTCATCGACAACTCTCTTCGCTGCGGGATAGATATGATGTTCGAAAGGGGTTTGAAGATACGCAAGATCTTCACTCCCGAGCACGGGCTGGGCGGAATAGCCGACGGGGCCGTGTACGATGATAGTATCCATCCCAGGTATAACGTGCCGGTGGTGAGTCTCTACGGCAGCAAGCGTAAACCGCGAACCGAGGATCTCGACGGTCTGGATATACTCGTTTACGACATCCAGGACGTCGGTCTCCGCTACTACACTTTCATCTACACTCTTGCCTTCACGATGGAAGCGGCTGCAGAAAACGGGAAGCGATACATGGTGCTGGACCGGATCAATCCTCTGGGGAGGGGCGTTTTCGGCTCCAGAATAGAAAACGATCTTCAAACTTTCGTGGGTGGCTATCGGCTGCCACTCCAGTACGGGCTAACTTCGGGAGAGCTGGCCAGGTACTTCAAAAAGCTGGGTGGGCTCGACCTGGATCTGCGTGTGGTACCGGCCGAAGGCTGGAAGGGCGGGTCTTTCGATGAGACCTCGCTCGTGTGGAACGTTCCCTCGCCGAACATACCGACCTTCGAATCTCTTCTCGGGTACGCCGGCACCTGCTTTTTCGAAGGGACCAACGTCTCGGAAGGCCGGGGGACCTTCAAACCCTTCCTCGTTATAGGGGCGCCCTGGATAGATGGCTTCGGCATGACTGAGAAAATAAAAGGGGACTTCCCGTCCGTGAAGGTCAGAAGGAGGGAGTTCATGCCCTTTTACCGCAAATACGCCAACGCGAGCTGCGACGGTGTCGAATTCTTCCCGTCGAAAAGCGACAATTATTTCCTGCTGGCGCTAAGTATTATGGAGTATTTGCTAAAATATGAGAAATTCGAGATTTCCGATCGCCTCGACGATCTTATGGGAGTGAAAGAAAGTTCGAGGAAAATAAGGTCGGGATCACTCAACCCCGATCAATGGGAAAGTTCGGGAGAGGAATTCATCGAATTTGTGCAGGACTGTCTCATACATCCGGGGAGACTTTTCTACAGATGACGAGAGGGGAAGTCATGGGGGAAACGCCCGTTCCGCTTTATTACAAACTGTACGTCGAATTGAAGGAAGGCCTCCAGTCGGGGAAGTACAAGAAGGGTGACAAACTTCCCACCGAAAAGGAGCTCTGCCAGAAACACGGGCTCAGCCGGCTCACGGTCAGGAGAGCCATGGACGAGCTGAGAAGAGAGGGGTTCATCGAAAGGCTCAAAGGCAAAGGGACCTTTGTCACAGGCTCCAAGAGAGAGGAGCAACTCGCGACGTTGACCGGTTTCACCGATGAGGCCAAGAAAAGGGGGTGCGAAACCAGGTCGATGGTGCTCGAAAACCGTCTTGTAAAAGTTCCGGTCGATGCTGTGGAGTTTTTCAAAATCCCGGCCGAAGCTCTCGTGGTTTATTTGAAGAGGGTCAGGTTTCTCGAAGAGGAGCCGTACGCGATCGAGGAAGCCTATCTGAACGTCGGTGCCGATATAAGACTGCTGAACATCGTCCAGCGCGATATGGAGAAGGAATCGCTCTACGATATACTCAGAAATGAATTCGAAATAAACATCTCCTACGCGGAGGAAGAGATGGAACTTGCGAGGTTGAAGAAAGACGAGGCTCGCTTCCTCAAGCAGGAAGTGAACGACTGCGCGATCCTGAGAAAGCGCTTCACCTACACCAAAAGCGATGTCTGCGTGGAATTTGTCGTTTCTCTTTATAGGGCCGATAAGAGCAAGTTCAAGATCGTAAGACGAATATAAAAAAGCGATGGTATTATCAGATTAATTCTCTCTGTTTTGACTGTGCCGTCTATGGAGTATCATAGTTATAGTTTTTCGTCAAAGTCTTTCTTTAATCGGGAGGAGCAAATGAAAATAAGCGATCTTCGTTTCACAGAAAGGAAATGGGACTTCGTAAAACCTTTTCACATCGCAAACAGCGTATCCAGCTCTAAAGTAAACATCGAAGTTGAATTGGTTCTCGCCGACGGCACGATCGGTCTGGGTGAGTCATCCTCTTCGTTCAGAGTGAACGGAGAGAGCAACGAAAGCATCTTCCAGCTTCGTGCGGAGATGCTGGAGACAATTAAGGGACTGGACGTGAAAGATTACCGCAGGGTATTCAAGAAGCTCGACGCTTATTCGAGAAGCGCCCCTAGTTTGAAGGCCGCGGTTCAGTTTGCAACCCTCCACGCCTTCTCCAGACTGATTTCCACACCCGTCTACCAGATACTTGGAGGGATGAAAGATTTCGTCGAAACCGACAAGACTGTCAGCATAGGGAGCCTGGAAGAGACCGTCAACGATGCCAGGGAGATCTTCAACGCCGGTCACAAAGTTATAAAGATGAAAGTCGGAGAAGACCTTCAGAGTGATATCGCAAGGGTACTGGCGGTCAACGACGAAATAAAGGGCGTTAAATACATAATAGACGCCAACACCGGCTACACGCCGAAAGAAGCTCTGCGATTCATCGACGCGATGTACAGGAACAGTGTTCCGGTCGGCATATTCGAACAACCAGTACCGGCCGAGGACTTCGATGGACTCAAAATCGTCAGACAGGGCTCGATGTACCCGGTCGGCGCCGATGAAAGCGCGCGAACGAAGTTCGATGTAATGCGTCTAATAAAGGAAGGCGCGGTGGATTTCGTAAATATAAAACTTATGAAATCGGGTATCTCCGATGCCCTGGCGATAGTGGAAATGTGCAACAGCGCGGGAATCGGACTGATGATAGGCTGCATGAGCGAGTCGGGGATCGGTGTCTCGCAGAGCGTCCACTTTGCGGCCGGTACGGGGGCCTTTATGTACCACGATCTCGATTCTCACCTGCTTCTGAAGAATGTAGAGCCGGTGGGTTTCAGACAGGAAAGAGATAGACAATACCCAATCTTATTTTAATATTCTTTTTATGTCGTCACCCTTATTTCGTGGGAAAAAAGGAGGTGCAAGAATGAAGCGAAGCTTCATGCTAGTTTTCTTAACTGTACTCATTGTTGCAGTCACGGGATTTGCCGCGACACCGAAGGATACTCTGGTGATAGGCTCCAACACCGGTATCTTCATAACCATGGATCCGGCAGTTGCCTATGAGGTTCTTCCAAACAAGATCGTCGCCGCCTGCTACGCTCAGCTCGTCAATCTCAAAGCCATCGACGGCGTGATAGTTCCGGTTCCCGATATCGCCGAGAGCTGGGAAATCTCCGAAGATGGACTCACCTACATCTTCTACATAAGGCAGGGCGTCAAGTTCTCCAACGGGGATCCCCTGACTGCCGAAGATGTTCTCTTCTCTTTGAAGAGACCCATCCTTCTCGACTCCGTCTCGGCATGGTTCCTCGTCGATATTTTCGGGATCAACAAAGATAACGTTGACGAGAAAATCAAACAGATCGACGAAAACACCATAACGATAACCCTGAACGCTCCGTACGCCGAAAACATAACCCTCGGCATACTCTCGAACATGTTCACCGGGATCGTGAACAAAGACGTAGTTCTCGCAAATGAAGTCAATGGTGATCTCGGTACGGCCTGGCTCGCCGACCATTCCGCTGGCGCCGGTCCATACGTTCTGGTGCAGTGGGAGAGGAACAACGTGATTCTTCTCGAGGCCAACCCCAATTACTACGGCTCTCAGCCGCCTCTGAAGAGAATAATGATAAGAGACGTCCCCGAGGCTTCCAACCAGAGACTCTTCCTCGAGAGAGGCGACATCGACGTCGCCTGGGACCTCACGCCGCAGCTTCTCACCGAGGCCAAGAAGAATCCCAACGTGGTCGAGGTTAAGGTTCCGGGTCACTCTAACGAGTATCTGGCCATGAACGCCAGCTGGGGACCGCTCAAGGATCCGAAGGTAAGAGAGGCCGTCAGATACTCCATCAACTACAAAGAGATCGTCGAGGACATCATGCTCAACAACGCAATGCTGGTGCAGGGCTTCATCAACAAGGGATACTTCGGCTACGTCGAAGAGAATCCCTTCTACCAGGATATAGAAAAGGCCAAGGCGCTCCTCGCAGAAGCTGGATATCCCAACGGATTCGAGGTCGAGCTGATCACGAGCAACACCGATACCAGAAAGGCCGAGGCCGAAAAGATCCAGGCCGATCTTGCGAAGGCCGGCATAAAAGTGAATCTGGTCATCGTGCAGTCTTCTCAGATGTATGAAAAGTACCGCGCACAAGGCCACCAGATGATCATCGCCGGCTGGGGCAACGACTATCCCGACCCGGACAACCTGGCCATGTCTCACGCCAGTTACAGGGCCAACCAGCTCGCCTGGAGAAACGCCTGGTACGACGACTACGCAGCCACCCTTTGCGAGTGGGGTCAGATAGAGCCCAACCAGGACAAGCGTGAACAGATCTACAAGGACCTGACCGAATACTGGTTCCACAACGGACCGTTCGCCATGCTCTACCAGACGGTCGAATTCTGGGGAATCCGCAAGGAAGTCAAGAATTTCGAAGAAGCGGCGTTCGGTTACGGAATGCTGTTCGACTTCACCAAGGTTTCTAAGTAAAATATCCCCCGCCCCGCTCAGAGAGCGGGGCGTTATCCTTCATAAAAATCTGAAATCTCTATTGGGGGTAATTCTGTGAACTTCGGACAATTCTTACTGAGAAGACTATTCTTGATGATCATAGTTCTATTCGGGGTCGCCTGTATCGTCTTCTTCATAGCAAATATAATACCCGCCGATCCCGTGGGTGCGATCCTTGGTGGAAATGCCCCTCCAGAAGCCATAAATAGACTGAAGGCCAAACTGGGGTACGACCAGCCTCTAATCATACGGTTCGGAAACTTCATTGCAGGCGCGTTGCGTGGCGACTTCGGAGTGTCTTTGAAAACCAGCAACCCGGTCATGAAAGACATCATGAACTATTTCCCCGCCACGATGGAGCTAGCCATCGTCGCGATAATAATCTCGATCTTTCTTGGGATAACGCTGGGTGTCCTTTCGGCCGTCCATCGAAATAAAGCGATAGACCAGTTCTCGAGGATCTTCTCCATACTGGGAGTCTCGATGCCTGTCTTCTGGATAGGGCTGCTGCTGCTGCTGGTTTTCTACTTCAAGCTGGGGTGGCTTCCCGGCGGCGGCCGACTGGGTTTCTTCACATATCCGCCTCCAAGAGTAACCGGAATGTACCTTATCGACTCGGCCCTCGCCGGCCAGTGGGACACTTTCAAGGAAGCGTTGCTCCACATTCTCCTTCCCGCCTTCGTCCTCGGCTACAACGCCACGGCGTCGATCGCGAGAATAACCAGGGCGAGCATGCTGGATGTATTGAAGCAGGACTTCATAAGAACGGCCAAGTCCAAAGGTTTGAAGAGAAACGTCGTTATCTACCGCCACGCCCTCAGAAACTCTATGATACCCACCATAACCATAATAGGGCTGGTCTTCGGAGGTCTTCTGGAGGGAGCGGTCCTGACCGAAACGGTTTTTTCCTGGCCGGGACTGGGCAGATACATAACGACTGGAATGCTCTTCCTCGACTATCCCGCAGTCATGGGCGGAACGCTGTATATAGCCTTCATCTACTCCCTGGCCAACCTGATAGTGGATATTCTTTACGCGCTTCTCGATCCAAGGATGAGGATGTGATCTGAATGGAAAAGACAGCCAAAGTATCCCGCCCCTTCATGGACGACCTGAAGCACACGGCTTTTCTCTGGAGAAGAAGCCGCCTGACGATGATAGGGTCGGTAATAATAGTGATATTCCTGCTGATTGCAGCCTTCGCCCCACTCATAGCGCCATACAGTCCAGTCGAACAGAACCTTTCGATAAAGCTCCAATCGCCGAGCTGGCAGCATCTCTTCGGAACGGACCAGTTCGGGAGGGATATTTTCAGCAGAGTCATCACAGGATCGAGAACGGCTCTCTGGATCATATTTCTCGTTTCGGTAATAAGCGGTTCGATCGGTATAATTATCGGGGTGACGGCCGGGTATTTCGGGGGTATCGTCGATGAAGTCCTCATGAGGATCACCGATATGTTCCTGGCCTTTCCCAGCCTAGTGCTGGCAATGGCTTTCGCCGCCATGCTGGGGCCTAACCTCACCAACACGATCATAGCGATTTCAATCGTTTCCTGGACCACTTACGCGAGACTGTCGAGGGCCGAAGCGATAAAAGTCAAGTCCCAGCCGTACATCGAGGCCATAAGGGCAGCTGGCGGAGGCAATCTGCGCATAATGTTCCTCCATGTTCTTCCCATGTGCATTTCGCCTGTTCTCGTTCAACTGACGCTCAGGATGGGCACCATAATACTGACCGCCGCGAGTCTCGGCTTCCTGGGGCTGGGAGTGCAGCCACCCACGCCGGAATGGGGAGCTATGGTTTCCGACGGCCGAAACTTTTTGATCGACCAGTGGTGGATCT
>NZ_DAOSEH010000064.1:0-13488 GCF_035363035.1 Mesotoga sp.
TCTCCCAGTATCCTCACTCCCAGTCCCGGACCGGGGAAAGGCTGTCTGTCTATGAGTTTAGAATCTATACCCAGGGCTCTTCCCAGAGCCCTGACCTCGTCTTTGAAAAGCTCCCGCAAAGGCTCGAGAAGCTTCAGCTTCATGTTTTCAGGAAGGCCGCCGACGTTGTGATGGCTCTTGATTTTGTCGGAAGTTCTCGAGGAGGCGGCCGATTCTATCACGTCGGAATAAATGGTTCCCTGGAGCAGGAAATCGGCCTCGATACCGCCAGCCTCTCCTTCGAAGACTTCTATGAAGGTCTCGCCGATTATCTTCCTCTTGCGTTCGGGGTCGGTCACCCCGTGAAGCTTTCTGAAAAAGGTATCGGAAGCGTCCACCACCCGCAAGTTTATCCCCAGAGTCTTCATGACCTCGGGGACTTCGCGCTCCTCATCTTTTCTCATCAGTCCGTGGTTGACGAAGATACCAGTCAGATTCCCACCGATCGCCCGGGCAGTCAGAACGGCCGCCACCGTGGAATCGACTCCCCCGGAAAGACCGGCGACGACCTTCCCGTTTCCGACGGTCCCCCTTATCTTTTCGATCTGCTCATTGGCGAAATCGGAAATCTTCCAGTTTCTCGAGGCATCACATACCTTCAAAACGAAGTTTTCAAGTATCTTTGTGCCGCACTGCGTGTGGTGAACCTCCGGATGGAACTGGAGCGCGTAGTTTTTGCCGTCGGTTATACCCGCCACTATCCCGTTACCGCTCCTGGCGATCGTACTGTAACCGGGAGGAAGGACCGTGACCTCGTCTCCGTGGCTCATCCAGGTGGTGATCGTTTTTGGAACGCCTGTCAGCAGGTCCGATTCTTCGAGCGATACGGGCGTGAAACCGTATTCGGCTTTACTGCCCCTGGACACCGTGCCTCCGAAACCCTTAACCATCAAATGCATACCGTAGCAGATTCCCAGAAGCGGCAGACCGGAAGCCAGAACTTCCTCCGGGACATCCAGCGAACCGCTCTCATAGACACTCTGGGGACCTCCCGAGAGCACAATCCCCTTTACATCCTTATCAAGCCTTACCGACGAGGGATGTTCGACCGTGCAAAGAACTCCGAACTCCCTTATTCTCCTCGCGAGCAACATCGTGTACTGTGAACCGTAATCAAGAACCACTATCCTTTCCATTACATCGATCCTCCCGAAAAACAAAAATCACCCCTCCAGGGGGTGAAGTATGAAAAATCCACCCCGTAGTCAGGAAGTTAAGGCTTCCTGGTAGATACTTCCCAGCCGATTCTCGGAATTATACGGGTTAATGCATTTTACCATGAACCGGGATTTCGAGTAATACACTTGCAGTTAAAGAAGAGAAAAGGAAGATCAGAGAACAGGAAAGTTCCTTTCTAGGAAAGAAAGAGCGAGAACCATATCTATTATGCTAAGATAATACCTGTTAGCCATGTCTATGCGGTGTGCTGCAGAGATATGAGATTATTCAACGGGGTTGCGCAATGAAGGAGATCGGTACATATGTAAGGCTTATGAGAGTCAGGCACTGGTTGAAGAATCTCTTCGTTTTTGCCCCTCTAATATTTTCGGCCAGTCTTTCCAGAGTTGATATGATGTTGAACTCACTTCTCATTTTCATTGCCTTCTGTTTCGCTTCGAGCGGCGTTTATATTTTCAACGATATCAACGATCTGGAAAGCGACAGGCATCACTGGCGAAAGAAAAACAGACCGATCTCTTCGGGCGCTGTAAGTGTCAAAGAGGCAACCGTTGTGGCTATCGTCTGTTTCATACTGGCTTTCGTGATTGTCCTTCTCCTTCCTCTCCTGGCAGGGCTTTTTCTTCTCATTTACGTGCTTGAGAACGTTTTCTATACGCTCAGAGGAAAGGAAATGGTCGTGATAGACGCCTTCTGCATCTCGGCAGGCTTCGTTATTCGTGTGATCGCCGGTTCTTACGCGATAGGCGTAAACCCAACTAGCTGGATCCTGGTGACGACCTTTTTTCTGGCTCTCTTCATGGGTTTTGGAAAGCGAAGAAATGAGTTGCTACTATTCAAGGAGAACAGCGATAATCACAGAAAGGTTCTCAAGCTATATGATTTTAGGTTTCTTGATTACATGATGGTTTCTACGGCTTCAATATCCGTAATCTCTTACACTCTCTACTGCCTGGATCCTTCAGTGATTTCCAAATTCTCTACCGACAAGCTAGTTTACACCGTTCCGTTCGTGACCTACGGGGTTTTCAGATATATGTTACTTCTTTTCAAAGACGGCGAGGGAGACCCTACAGAGGTCGTAACACGCGATACGGGCATCGCGGTGACGACCGTGCTGTGGTTTCTATCGGTAGTAATGATCATATACCTGCCCATGTGGTTTTAGGGTGTGGCTTTACTGGAGGAACTGATCTTGAATCTGATTGATTTTTTCATTCTAGTTGTAGCGATAGTTTTTAATGCGTCTGCGAATATTCTGTTGAAATTCGGCATGCAAAATGCGCCACAGATATCGGTCGTCGGGTTGAAAAATATGTTGTTGAACTCGATCACCAACGTGTACGTCTGGCTGGGACTCTTCTCCTTCGGAGTGGCCTTCGTCTTTTACAGCGTTGTGTTGACGAAGATGAAACTGGGCGTCGCCTACCCGGTAATGACCAGCGCCGGGTTCGTAATCGTGACTCTCTTTGCGGTCTTTCTCTTCGATGAAAAGATGAACTGGCTGAAGATCGCCGGAATAGCCGTCATCGCCCTGGGGATCTGGCTAGTATCGATCGCGAAATAGGAGGTGTTTGGTTTGAATAAATCTACAGTAGCAGTAATTAAGACAACGCCCGAAAGTGTGCTGGATGACTATAGAAAACTCGCAAAGATGGCGAAGATGGGAGATTTCCTCGATAGAGGCGCCACGACCATTCTCAAGGACAACATCTCCTGGCACCTGCCGATGCCCGGCGCCAACAGCACCCCCTGGCAGCTCGAAGGAGTCGTTCTTGCCCTCAAGGATGCGGGCATGAGAGAGATAGTGGCCGTCGAAAACAAAACGGTGGTCACCAGGCCAAGGTACGGCGAAAAGCAGAACAAGTACGATATCATATACAACAAGTATGGAATACCAGTACTGTACAACTTTGAAGAGAGCGATATGCGCTGGATCGAGTACACTCCTAAAAGCAAACTCAACGTGCTTCCCAGAATTTTCCCTGAAGGAATTAGACTACCCGATTACTTCTTCGGTAAGAACATTATTCAGCTCCCCACGGTGAAGTGCCACATTTACACGACCACGACGGGGGCTATGAAGAACGCCTTTGGTGGCCTTTTAAACGTGAAACGTCATTACACGCATTCCTGGATACACGAGACGCTCGTCGATCTGTTGAAAATACAGAAAGAGATACACACCGGGCTCTTCGCCTTTATGGACGGAACTACCGCGGGAAACGGTCCAGGCCCAAGGACGTTGATACCGGTCAGGACGGATTATATACTGGCCAGCCAGGACCAGGTGGCAATAGACGCGGTCGCCGCGAAGATGATGGGCTTCAATCCGATGGACCTGAAATACATAAGGCTGGCCGACGAGGAGGGTCTGGGAAACGGAAAACCCGAGAATATCGAGCTGGTCGGCGAAGACATCTCTAAAGTCAATTTCAAGTTCCATGTCGGCGACAACTTCGCCAGCAAAGTCGGTGATCTGCTATGGTTCAGTCCGTTGAAGATATTCCAGAAACTCTTCTTCCACACCCCGCTGGTTAAGGTCTTCGTTGCGGCTTCGGACTCGTATCACGACAGGTACTGGTGGAAGAAACATGGAACAAAGATCTTCCAGCAGTGGAAGAAAGAGAGTCCATGGGGAAGACTTTGGGAATCTTACAGGTAAACCGGATTTGATAATTTCTCGGAGCGGAGGGAAGGATGCATGGGTTTTGAAGGGGCGGTGAACGATCGCTCGAAGAAAAAGGTCTTTCTGATTGCGCTTTTCTTTTCGGTCGTTCTTTCGTACATCTTCACTTCGATGATACTCTGGACGACCGAAAGTAGGTTCCTGACGGTTTCTCGTTACAGTAAAGTGATGCGCCACAGAGAAGCCATAGAAGGAAGGAGCTTTGCGCCCGATCAGTATCGCTTCGGCAGTTATTACCTGGTCGAATATATCTTCAAGCACATACCGTTGAGATGGTACGACGTCTTCAACGACATCATCGCGGAGGGACTCGATCCGAAGGGCTGGAGCGAAGGCACGCAGGAGAGCGTTGAACTTTTCTTTCCCGAAGAGGACCGGGCCATGATCATCCAGGAGATAGAATCGGCGATAGACGGGATCATAGATTCGTTTTCGCCAAACAATTTGCTGTTGAAAAACATGCTGAAAGCCGCCATCGACTCCTTCGGCTGGCAGGAGTACGTCAACGATATAGAAAAGACGACCATGCTCATAGGAAGCAACATCCCCGGAGAATTAAAAGTTCTGATAGAAAAAGACAGTGCCGAGAGCGCTCTGGTCAATGGATATGTGACCTTCAGATTCTTTTTCACTGTAACGACCCTGCTGCTCGTTTTTCTCTTATGCTCGCAGTTCGCCGACCCGCTGACGTCACTTTTGGGTATGTCGCTTTTCGCCGCCCTTCTACCCTTGGTGGCCCAGGACTTCATGCAGGCTGAAACCATGCTATCGGCCACAGTTTTCGTCGGCTTTCTAGTGGCTCTGTTGAAAAACAAAAGCTATCTCCTCCTGCTGCTGCTCGTTCTGCTAGGCTGCACGGCCAGGACGGACCAAATTCTCTTCGCAGGGGTGATACACCTCCTCTACAAAGGACCCGGGGCGATAAAGAGCAGAAAGTGGTTCTCGCTGCTGGCCGGGCTTTCGCTGGTGCTTATCCCTCTGGCCGCCACGTTGCTGTTGAGCGAGGTGATCTACGTCGGCTCGGAGTATTACCTCGATTTCTTCCAGTTCGAACATAACCTGAGCCACCCCTGGGCGTGGGTCTATCCCCTGATATTTCTGGCCATTCCCTTGGCTTTCAGTCCGAAGATCCGGGACATAGACTTCTTCAGAAGGACCTGGCTCTGGATTCCGCCCTTCATCGCCATGAATTACCTGGTTGCAAGACCGGCCGAGGTCAGGCTCCTCCTGCCGGTGTTGCTATACAGCGTTCCATTCGTTGTCGCGGGCACGAAAGAAGCGGTCTGCCACTTCGATGACGGCAAAGACAGAAAAGGAGGCGGCTCATGAGCGACCGGAAAAAACTCTCCAGAGGGCTTCTTCTTCTGATAGTGGCGGCGATACTTTCCTACATCTTCACCTCCATGACCGTCTGGAGCACAGACGGGAAGTACCTCTTCCTCTCCAGATACCTCAGGATCAACCAGCACGAAAGGGCGATCTCCGGAAAGAACTTCGCTCCCGACCAATACCGTTTCGGGAGTTACTATCTGGTGGAGTATTTTTTCAAATACATTCCCATCCCCTGGCTCGACGAAAACACGGCCGAGGTCTCAAAGATGCTCCTCTCCGCCGGGTACTGGACCGACGAAGCCAGGGGAATGGTGGACGCTTATTTTCCTTTGCAGGAGCGAGAAAAAATTGTATCCGACCTCGAGGTGACGATAAACGAGACGATAGATGGGATAGCCGGTAAGAGTATCCTGCTGCAGAACGCTCTCAAGGCTATGGTCGGCAGTCTAAACTGGCAGACGTACATAACAGAACCGGCCAGCACCCTTCTGCTAGTGGGAGAAAACCTCCCTGACGATCTGAGGTTGGCCGTCGATATTACCAGCGAGGAAAACAGAACGCTCAATGGCCACATAACGGCCAGGTTCTTCTTCAACATACTGACTATTCTGCTGCTGTACACTTTCGGCAGACATTTCCTTTCTCCAGCAATGTCGCTCCTTTCTGTATTGCTTTTCCAGTCGATCATGCCGCTTACGACCATGTACTTCGGCTGGGAGACCTTCCACGCGGCCGCGCTCTTCCTCGCGGGACTGCTTCTGATAATCGAGAGAAGGTCCTTCGCCACACTCTGTCTGGTGATCTTTCTGGGCTCGACTTTCAGGGCCGATCACATGGTCTTTCTCTCGCTTATACTTCTCGGTTTCGATTACGGAAGACACCCCGGAAAGGCCGGAAAACTACTTCTCTCCCTCAAAGTGCTCACGACTTTCGCCATACCCGTTGCTTTTACGTTGCTTTCCAGCCGTTTGCTGTATCCGCAGGCCGAATATTCGGTGGATCTCGTTCAACTGTGGTACAACCTCACCTACCCCTGGTCCTGGATCTTCCCATTCCTCTTCCTTTCGATCCCGCTGATCTTCTACGATTCAATCGGGGAGGAGGATTTCTTCAGGAAGACCTGGTTCTGGATAGTTCCCTTCGTCGCGATGAACTATATAGTAGCCAGGCCGGCAGAGGTGCGGCTACTCATACCGGTGCTTCTCTATACGATCCCCGTCGCCGTGAAGGGTCTCTCGAAATTCTTTCCGGCCGACGTCTCGAAAGCCTGAATTGACGGGTTCACAAAGGGCTGTATGAGTGTATAATATCTATTGTTTCCTGCCCGGGGCAGGTTTTGTTGTTATTCTCTTCATCTGCATCTTCTGAATGGGGTTGTAATCAGGGGGTAGAAAATGGCAAGGGATCTTACTCAGGGAAGCATTCTGAAGAATCTTCTCGTCATGTCCATACCGACGATGATAGGTTTCAGTGCACAGATGGTCTATGATATAGTCGATATCTTCTGGATAGGCAGAATATCCGGCGAGGCAATCGCCGGGGTCACGATATTTTCGACACTCTTCTGGCTTGTAGAGATCTTGAACTCCATAATCGGACAGAGTTCGATCTCCCTGATCTCGCAGAGTTACGGAAAGAAAGACGCCGAGGGAACGGCGAAGGCGATAGAACAGACGATTACCTTCAAATTCCTCGTCGCTATGATAGCCGCAGTGCTCGTCGCGCTCTTCCTCAAGCCTTCGCTCGGTCTGTTCAGCAACGATCCTAAGGTTATAACGGCCGCGCTCGATTACGGATACATAAGGCTTTACTTCCTTCCGATGATGTTCTCATCTTACTCGGTGAACACGGCCCTGAGATGCATAGGTGATGCCAAGACACCGATGTACATAATGATGGTTTCCAGTATTCTCAACGTCCTGCTCGATCCGTTGCTCATGTTCGACAAATTCCCGGGAACTGCGATACCGGGCTTCGGGATGGGTGTGTTCGGAGCGGCCGTGGCGACTATCATATCGCAAACGGTTGCTTTCATACTCGGCTTCTATATCGTCTTTTCGGGAAGGGAGGGCGTAAAACCCAGATTGAAAGGGCTCTTCAAACTCGACTGGAAAATAGACAAAAAGCTCCTCACCATAGGTCTCCCGACGGGACTGGAGAGCTTCTTCAGGAACCTGTCCGGAGCGGTGTTGCTCAAGTTCGTCGCAGTCTATGGAACGGCAGCCGTGGCGGCCGTCGGAGTCGCCGGCAGACTGTTCGGACTTGCCTTCATGCCGCTGGTGGGAATGAACATGGGAGGATCGGCGATGGTCGGTCAAAATCTGGGAGTCGATAACGTCGAGAGAGCCAGAAAGACGGCCAGAACATCGGCCTTGATCGGTTTCTCGATCATGCTACTTTTCGTCCTGATAGCCTTTTTCGCCGGCGAAATAGTCCTCGGTATCTTCAATAAAGACCCGGAAATCGTCAAATATGGCACCGAGTTTTTGAGATACGGTTCACTTGGGATATCGATCCTCGCCTACGGGTTCGGTCTCTCCTCGGTCTTCGGAGGATCGGGATACAACATGCCCTTCGTGATCTCGAGCATCGCCTCACGCTGGTTCGTGCAGATTCCGATCCTGTTCATAATGGTTCACCTCTTAAAGGCCAGTATAGTTTGGGTCTGGCTCTCTTATGTCTTCTCGGACATAACCGAAGCGCTGGTGATGTTCATCTATTACCGGAAAGGAAAATGGGAAAAGAAAAGGGCGTGACAAGATGAAGAGAATTGCTATCGTTGGGGCAGGCATAGCCGGACTCTCTGCAGGCTGTTATGCCCAAATGAATGGTTTCGAGACGGAAATCTTCGAATTGCACAACAATCCAGGCGGGCTGTGTACTTCGTGGAAGCGAAAAGATTACACCATAGATGGCTGTATTCATCACCTTCCAGGTGCAAGCTCCTCTTCGAAGCTGTACACAATGTGGAAAGAGCTTGGTGCGATCGAAGATGGTCGGATTTTGTTCGATTCGATCTTGAGAAGGACCATAGACTCCGGTGGAAATGAGCTCAACCTGTACACCGATCTTGTCAGATTGAAGGAACACCTAATGGAGATCTCACCGGCCGACAGAGAAGCCATAGATCAGTATTTGAAGGCGGCACAGAAGTTCACGAAGTTCGAATTGCTCGCGATGGTCAGCGGCGGCGGTAAGGATAAACTTTCAATGATTCCACATCTGCCCGGGATAATGAAGTGGGGGCCGGTATCGCTAGAGCAATTCGCTTCGAGATTCAAAAACTCCTTCCTTCAAAAGGCCTTCCCGACCGCTCAATACGACTTTCAGGGAATCCCGATGATGATTCATCTTTCCTTCCTTGCCGGTTGCTCAATCAAGTCGATGGGATGGCCCGTCGGAGGTTCTCTGGCTTTTTCAAAAAGGATCGCGAAACGTTATGAAGAGCTTGGAGGCAAAATCCATTACAGATCGAGAGTGAAGAGCATCGCCGTCAAAAACGACAGGGCCGTCGGTCTTACACTGGAAGACAGAACAAAAGCAAACGCAGATATAGTCGTCTCCGCAGCCGATGGGTACAGTACTATTTACGACATGCTTAACGGCAAATACAAAGACGATTTTATCGACGAATACTACGCCAATCCACCTGACGAGCAGGAAATGAATGCCTACGTATCTCTTGGCGTTAACCTGCCCCTCAACGATCTTCCCCACGGTGTTACCTGGTTAATGGACGAAAAGCTGGAACTTTCAGATAGATGCTACCAGAAGATGGATCTGGAGGTTTTAAATTCGAAAACGGAAATGGTTCCCGGAGGAAAATCGGTTGTCAGAATTCCCTTTACGGCGAGCTACTCATACTGGAAGAAATTGAGCTGTGACAGAGAACTGTACGTCGATAAGAAGCACGAGATAGCAACAAAAGTTATAGAGAGGCTGGGCGTTTTGATTCCCGGCATTAAAGAAAAGATAGAAGTTGTAGATGTTTCGACGCCGATCACTACCGAACGCTTCACCGGCAACTTCCACGGGATGCAGGTGTGGACTCCCAGGAGCAAACAGGGCAGAATCATGTCGAAAGGCTTGAGCAAAACTCTCCCTGGGTTAGATGACTTTTATATGGTCGGTCAGTGGGCCCAGGGTCTCATAGGTATAGCCACCGCAGCGGTTCAAGGCAAGAAACTAATTCAGAGACTGGGTAAACGGTAACTGACACCGTGCTTCTTCGTCGCGAAGATTGTCGGGAACCGTTATTCGAAAATCTTTATTCAACCGTCAGCCGTCTTTCAAATACGGCCTTCACTTCTTCGAACTTTTCTCTGTAAAGCCAGCTCTCCCAGCCCATTTTAAGGTATAGCTGTCTAACCTGCGAAATATAGTTCAGCGCGTCTAGGTGAACGGTTGCGACCCTTCTGGCCAGCTCTTCGGAGACGCGCTCCGCGTTCATCGGGAGAACCGGTCCAACGAAGGCTCCAGCATCGACACCGTTCTTTCTCAAGAAATCGATGGTCTTCAGCCTCTCTTCGAAGCTCGACGATCCCGGTTCGAGAAGTTTTCTTACGTCCTCCCGGTCCGTGGTGATGCTCACCAAAACTCTGGCCTCTTCGCCAGCCAGTTTGAAAAGATCGACATCTCTCCTGATAAGCGTGGATTTGGACATCGCGAAGATCGGTATCCTGTGGGAAATGAGTGTGACCAGCATCTCTCTGGTCAATCCATACTTTTCTTCGATATGCTGGTACGGATCGCAGGTGCTGCTGAGAAAGACCGTGACCTTGCCCAGAGAATTCACCTCGCGCCTTAGAAGCTCCGCGATGTTTCTCTTCACTCCCACGTCCCGCCCCCAGAGACCTCCGGTGTATTTGAAGGCCCCGATGAAGCGCGCGAAACAGTACTTGCAGCCCACTGTGCAACCGACAAAGGGATTTATCGTATAGCTGGCGACAGGTATTCGCGATCTGGTCAAGGCCGAAGAGGCCATTATCTCTCTTATCATAACGAAATTCTACAATACATTCGTATATCTTCCACACGTTTTTTCTCATATAGTAGATAATGCGCAGCATCACGTAGCAGTCAGTGATATAATAAACCAAAATGGGAGGTGTTAGTGTGTTGAGGGTTATCAGTACTGACAAAGCGCCGGCAGCAGTCGGCCCGTATTCTCAAGCCATTGCTGCTGGAGGTCTTCTCTTTGTTTCCGGACAGATCCCCCTCAACCCGTTGACCGGTGAGCTGGCGACAGAGTTCGAAGCAGCATGTAAGCAGTCGCTAGAAAACGTACTTCAATTGGTCACTGCCGGCGGGTCGAGTCTGAAAAATGTGGTTAAGGTCAACATCTATATCAGAGACATGGGCAAATTCGCGATTCTAAACGAGATATACTCCTCTTACTTCAAAGACCATAAGCCCGCGAGGGCCGTGGTGGAGGTAAGCAATCTCCCGAAAAACGCCCCTGTAGAGATCGAAGCCGTTGCAGTGATACCTTAATCAGGAGGAAAAAATGGGTATAGAAATAAAGTTACCCGATGGTTCGAAAAAACAGTACGAAAAGGGTGCAAGACCCCTGGATATAGCAATGGACATATCTGAAGGCCTCGCCAAAAGGGCTTTCGGAGCGATAGTCAACGACGAGTACTGGGACCTTGGAAGGCCTCTGGAGACAAGCTGCGATTTCAGGCTGGTGCTGGACAAGGACAGCGAGGCCCCCGTTTTCTTCAGGCATACGATGGCGCACATCATGGCCCAGGCCGTGATGAGACTCTACGGCGAGGATAGAGTAAAACTGGCAATCGGTCCTACCATAGAGAATGGCTTCTACTACGACATCGATCTCGACGATGTGAGACTTACAGAGGAAGACCTGCCGAAGATCGAGGCCGAAATGGAGAAGATCATCAAGGAAGATCTACCGATCGAGAGGTTCGAGTTGCCGGTTTCCGAAGCTGTAATACTTATGAACAACCAGTTACAACCGTACAAGGTCGAACTCATCGAAGACCTAGTGAAAGATTACGGAACGGAGTTCGTAACGTTCTACCGCCAGGGTGATTTCACAGACCTCTGCCGGGGACCTCATCTACCCTCTACGGGTAAGGTGAAGTTCTTCAAACTCACTTCCGTTTCTGGCGCTTACTGGCGTGGAGACGAGAAGAACAAGATGTTGCAGAGGATATATGGCACTGCCTTCTCCAAGAAAGCCGACCTGGAAGAATACCTGGCGAAGATCGAAGAGGCCAGGAAGAGGGATCACAGAAAGCTCGGTCCAGCACTCGGTCTGTTCACGATCAATTACGACTACGCGCCCGGCATGCCCATCTTCCTGCCGAAGGGCACAGACATGCTCAACGAACTGCTCAAATTCTCCAGAGAAAAGCATATTGAGGACGGCTACAGGGAAGTAAGTACGCCCCAGATAATGTCCGACTCACTCTGGCGTACATCCGGCCACTGGGACCATTACAGCGACAATATGTATTTCACGGAAAAAGAAGAACAGCAGTTCGCCGTCAAGCCCATGAACTGTCCCGGTCACATCCTCGCTTATAAATCCTCTCCGGTGAGCTACAGGGATCTTCCGATGAAGATCTTCGAATTCGGAAAAGTTCACAGATACGAGCGGTCGGGCGTTCTACACGGACTTTTCAGAGTCAGGGGCTTTGTGCAGGACGACGCCCACGTCTTCTGTACACGCGAGCAGATACAGCAGGAAGTGATCGGCGTCATCGATTTCGTGAAGAAGATTTACGAGCCATTCGACTTTCAGTACAGGGCCGAGCTTTCGACGAGACCGGAAAACTTCATGGGAGAGATCGAGCTCTGGGATATAGCGACGGAGGCGCTCAGAGATTCTCTAAAAGCAAAGAAGATGGACTACATCGTCAACGAAGGTGACGGTGCCTTCTACGGCCCCAAGATCGATTACCATATAAAAGACTCTCTGGGAAGGGAGTGGCAATGTGCGACGATTCAGCTCGACTTCATGATGCCCGAGCGATTCGGAATAAAGTACATTGGTCCGGACAACAACGAATACCAGCCGGTAATGATCCACAGGGCAATCTTCGGTTCGACGGAGAGGTTCATGGGTATCTTGATCGAGCATTACGCCGGGGCCTTCCCGACGTGGCTGGCGCCGGTACAGGTGAAAGTGATCCCGATCGCCGACAGGCACACCGATTACGCACGTTCTGTGGTTGTCTCGCTTCGTGGCAAAGGCTTCAGGGCCGAGGTCGACGACAGGCAGAAATCTACCAATTACAAGATCAGAGAGGCCCAGCTAAACAAAATTCCGTACATGCTGATCGTCGGAGACAGGGAGATGCAGAACGGACAGGTCTCCGTCAGGTTGAGAAGTGAAAAGGATCTGGGAAGTATTGATCTCGAGGAGTTCATACACAAACTCACCGAAGAAGTGAAAGATAGAAAAGGCAAAAGTATCTTCGAATGATTGTTTTAAGCCCCTGCGTAGCGGGGGCTTTTATTTCTTTCCGGCTAAGGCAGAAAGGAGGCATCTCTTATGAACATCATAGACATAATACCCGTTTCCAGAGGCGACAGCCCTGCGGATGTACTTCTCAAGAACTGCAGAATCGTGAATGTATTCAGCGGCGAGATAGAGAAAGGCAATATAGCGCTTTTCAGAAAGAGAATAGCCGGGATCGGCGACTACGGCGAAGGTAGGGAGGTGATCGACCTCGAGGGTGCCTACATCGTACCGGGGTTGATAGATGCCCACCTTCATATAGAGTCCTCGATGGTCTCGCCGGTTGAGTTCGCCAAAACGATTCTGGCCAGAGGTACGACGACTGCGATAGCCGATCCGCACGAGATAGCGAACGTGATGGGTCTGTCCGGCATCGAGTACATGATTCGCTCGACCGAAGGCATACCCGTGAATCTGTACATCATGATCCCCTCGGCCGTTCCGGCCTCTTCGATGGAGACCTCGGGTGCCAGGATCAGCGTGATGGATATGATTGGATTCGTAGAGAAGTTCCAGAGCCGTGTACTGGGTTTGGGAGAGGTGATGAACTTCCCGGATATCATAAACGGCGATCGCGATTCCATAGCCAAGATAGAGCTGATACGCCACAAATACAAAAAGATCGACGGTCACATCCCCGGCGTTCTCGGAAAACCCCTGAACGCATATATAAGCGCTTTCGTCAGATCCGAGCACGAATGTACTTTCGTCGAGGAGGCGCGCGAAAAACTCTCCAGGGGAATGCAGATACTTATGAGAG
>NZ_DAOSEH010000065.1:0-12942 GCF_035363035.1 Mesotoga sp.
CCGTAATATCCAGCGCTCTGGAGGGAATGGTTTCGGGGAGCTCTGTGTCCAACACGGTCGGATCGGGCAGTTTCACCATCCCGATGATGAAGAAGATAGGTTATCGCCCTGAATTCGCGGCGGCGGTAGAGGCGACGGCCTCCACCGGAGGACAGATCATGCCCCCCATAATGGGTGCGGCCGCCTTCCTGATGGCCGAGATAACGGGCATCCCTTACTCGAATATCGTGATCGCGGCCTTTCTACCGGCCTTTCTGTACTTCACGGGCATCTTCCTGATGATCCATTTCGAGGCCAAGAAGCTGGGCTTGAGAGGACTCGATCGCAAGGACATACCGAACTTCGCCAAACTCATGCTGAAAAAGGGCTTTCTACTGATCCCGCTCGTCGTCATCATCTATCTCATGATGACCGGCTTCACCCCGGCCATGGCAGCCTTCTATTCGATAGTCTCGGCGATAATCGTCAGTATGTTCAGAAAGGACACCAGGATAACCTTCAAAAGCGCGGGCGATGCGCTTGAGAATGGTGCGCGCAATACGATAGGCGTCGCGATCGCCTGCTCGGTGGCCGGTATAATCATCGGAACAGTCACCCTGACAGGTATCGGGCTCGAACTGGCGACCGGACTGCTCAACCTTTCGGGAGGAATACCGATCATCGCCCTCTTCCTGACGATGATAGCCTGTATCATCCTGGGAATGGGCGTCCCGACCACGGCCAACTACGTCATCATGGCCACGATAACGGCCCCGATCGTTGTCAGACTTGGTATTCCGCTCATGGCTGCACACATGTTCGTCTTCTACTTCGGCATCGTGGCGGATATAACGCCGCCGGTGGCGCTGGCCGCGTACGCCGGTGCGGCCATCGCGAAATCCAACCCTCTCAAGACAGCCATAACGGCGACGAGACTGGCCATAACGGCCTTTATAATCCCGTACATATTCGCCCTAAGCCCGAACCTGCTCCTGACGCCGGAGGTCCTCTCGAACCCCATGGCTCTTCTGGAGACGGTTTTTATAATAATAACCTCTCTCGTCGGGATGTTTGGTATCGCTGCGGGAATGGAAGGTTTCATGTTCAAACTCATGCCCTTTTGGCAGCGAATCGCGGTTATAGTCGGCGGTTTGCTCCTCATATATCCCGGCTGGGTCACCGACCTGCTGGGTTTCGGGCTGGTCGGAGCGGTTTTCGCCTACCAGTACTTCACCGGAAGGACGGGTGGCGCCAGACCTGCGACGGTCTCCTGAGCGAACTCAATAAAAAACCTCCCTTTACCGGGAGGTTTTTCTATTTCAACTGCGGGCCTTGTAGAACGAGTCGAACCCGACGGCCGCGAGTATGACCAGTCCCTTGAAGACGTACTGAACGTAGAGATCGATTCCGATGAGGTTGAAGGCGTTTGTTATCATCGTCAGCAGGAGGGCGCCGATCAGAGTTCTGAGCACGGAACCTTCGCCGCCCGATACGCTGGTCCCGCCTATGACCGCCGACGCGATGGCGTCGAGTTCGTAGCCCTGGCCGGCCAGGGGTGTGACCGACAAAAGTCTCGAGGCGTAAACGACACCCGACATCGCCGCCATGACACCACCCATGACGAACGTCATTATTATGTAGAAGTCGACTTTCACACCCGAGAGTCTCGCGGCCTCTTTGTTGCCGCCGATGGCGCAGGAGTAGCGCCCGAATTTCGTCCTCACCAGTATGAACTGTCCCAGCGCGACCAGCGCAAGCAGGAGTATTATCGGGAAGGGAACCGGACCGACATAACCGTTCCCTATGAAGGCGAAGCCCTCGGAATCCACGTACAGCGGGTAACCTCCGGTGTACATATACACTATGCCCCTGATGATCGTCATCGTTCCAAGGGTGGCTATTATCGGGGGGATATGGATCTTCGAGGTCAGAAAACCGTTCGCGACCCCAAAGGCCGCCCCCACGAGCAGGACCACCAGCATCGCGGGAAACCAGTGCATGTACGACTGGAGGCCCACAACCATCGCGGCCGTAAGCGCGAGAAGCGATCCGACGGAAATGTCGAAGCCGCCGCCAATGATGACAAAAGTGGCTCCGATAGCCATTATTCCGATTATAGAACTCTGTCTGAACACGTTGATTATATTTCGCCACGACAGGAAGTTGGGGGTCATGAAGGATATAACTATTATCAACACGAGAAAGGCTATCAGGATTTTGTATTTACCCAGAAAGCCGGTTATTTTAGAACTGGCGCCGGGATTTGACATTTATCTCACCACCTGTCGATTCGATGATTCTATCTTGCCGCCCAGAGTCGTTCTGAGGATCTCGTCCTGACGGGTGCCGCGTCCGAACTCTCCGACGATCTCTCCGTCTCTGGTCACGAGGATCCTGTCGGACACGCGCAGCACTTCCTGCACTTCCGAAGAAATGAAAAGCACGGAGAAGCCGCTCTCGGCCAGTTCCCTCACTATGCCGTAGATCTCGCTTTTGGCCTTCACGTCTATACCCTGAGTCGCCTCGTCCATTATGAGCAACTTTGGGTTGGTGAGAAGCCATTTAGCGATTACCACTTTCTGCTGGTTCCCGCCGCTCAGGTATTTGGTCTGCTGGTTCATCGACGCGGAACGTATGTTGAGTCTCTTGTGGTATTCCTGTGACTTTACGTACTCCCTGCGGACGCTCAACAATCCGGGACCGACCGTGAACTCTCCTATCGCAGGCAGGGTTATGTTCTTGAAGACCTCCAGGAGCAGCACGAGACCGTCGGATTTTCTGTCCTCGGGTATCAGGGCTATCCCCGCGCGAATGGCGTCGACCGGCGAATTAAGATCGACCCTTCTTCCCTCGACGAATATCTCCCCGCTCTCGATCTTCTCCGCGCCGAACAACACTCTGGCCAGCTCGGTCTTTCCCGAACCGGTGAGCCCGGTTATTCCGAGGACTTCGCCGGGATAAATATCCAGGGAGATATCCCTCACCCTTGGAAGTTTCACGACGTTTTTGGCCGACAACACCGGCTGGCGGTCGTAGCTGGCGTAGCTGGATATGTATTCGGCATCGTGGAAGACCTCCCCTACCATGAGGTTCACGATCTCTTCTTTCCCGGTTTGGGCGGTGTCGAGTGTGGATACCTTTCTGCCGTCTCTCAGGATGGTTATTCTATCGGTTATCCTGAACACTTCCTCGAGAATGTGAGTTATGTAGAGGATCGATATCTCCTTTTCCCTCAAGTCACGTATGATCTTGAATAGATGATCGGCCTCCTGTTTCGAGAGCGATGCGGTCGGTTCGTCCATGATGACGACCTTCGAATTTCTGGAAAGAGCCTTCATGATCTCGACCAGCTTCTGCTGGGCGACACCGAGTCCGTATATCTTTTCGTCGGGTGGGAGATCGAAACCGAACTTTTCACAGAGTGCCGTGTATCTCTTCCTCATCTGTTTGCCGCTCAAAAGACCGGCGCTCAGTAGCTCATCCCCGAGGAAGACGTTCTGCTCGACAGTGAGCTTTGGAATCAGGCTGCGCTCCTGGTATATGACGCTGATCCCGTTCTTGAAAGACTCGGCCGGGGAGAGAAAGCTGCTCTCGACGCCGTCGTAGATCATCGTTCCCGAATCTCTGTGGTAGGCTCCTACTATGCACTTGGTGAGAGTCGATTTGCCCGAACCGTTTTCCCCCAGCAGGGCGTGGACTTCTCCGACCCTTATATCCATGCTCACGTCTTTCAGGGCCTGAACTCCAGGAAAGCTCTTCGAGAAGTTCCTGATCTCGATAATATTTCTGGTTCCACTCTTACCACCCGGCAAGAAAATCACCCACCGCTTCGAGGTTCGCGGGCGGTATCTGTCTTATATCCCACGATAGCGTGAATCCTCTATACCCTCTGTTCAGTGTTCTACGAACGTATTCTCCAACTATGGCCGGATCGACGGAGCAGACGGGCGGAAAAGCCACCGCTTCAAAGCCGGGATAGATCCTGACGGCGCCGCCCCGGTCCAGACTCTCCAGCTTTTCGAGTTCCCTGTCGTAGTTATCCAGTGTCAGTCCCTTTGAGGCCAGCTCTCCGAAGCTTTCCGGAAGGTCGAGCCCCGTCAGCTGTTCGAGGACACATAACGAGTCTCTCTCCGAGATGTTGCCGTTGAGCTCTCGAAGTATCTTCGCGAGCGACAGGAGTTCCATCGGAAGGCCGGCCGGTCCCATGGTTTTACAGTAGATCATGGGCTTGATCCAGTCAACGTGCCTGGACAGTTCCGTGTAATCCTGACCGACCAGCCTCGCCAGCGATGGCGGAAAGAGATCTATACCGATATCGAGGTTCCTCTTGCGCGCCGCTCTTGCGTAATCGGCAAGAAGCGCGGAAACGGAGGTCGTTCGAAATACGATCGCCTCTTCGATCGAAGCGAAAAGTTCTCTGAGAATCCCCGGCATGGCCTCTACGCCGACAGCCTTTCCCGGCTCTTTGAGAAGTCTTTGCAGGTCCCCTCGCAGACTTTCAATAACGCCCCCCGATCGCTCGAGGCAATCGTCACACACGCAGGTGAGGATCTCCTTCAATCCGTTGGCCGGAGAGGGAAACCTTATTCTGTCGAAAAATACCCCCGCGAAATCTGCCAGATCGAGAGTCTCCTCGAAGAGCTCGAGAAATTTCTCCTCTCCCCCTACCCTGTTCGGACACAAAAAGGCGAACTCCTCTCCGCCGGCCTTCTGAGCCTCAAGTATCTGGGAACGGCCGCTTTCGACCGCCGCCACCACCTGGAAATCTTTTGCCTCGAAACGCGCCGGTGTGTCCGCCAGCATGGGATACCACAGATACGGAGAGACACCTTCGCGGGCGCAAATCGAAGCCAGCCGGCCGAGATTGTCCGTATCTTTGGACCATATCATCAGTGCTTCCAGTCCCAGACGTTTCATTTTTTCCAGTTTTCTCTTCAGCCTGTCGGCAAGATCCGGAGTAAGCTCTTCGTTCAGAAAAAGCTGCGAATGGATCTTCACTCTTTCCGCTAGCGACATGAATCGACCTCCGTTTCCGTTCGCTCAATTACATCCAATTACATCTCAGGTTCGAATTCCTTCACGTTGTCTTTGGTCACTATAATCTGCTTAATCTCGACGAACTTCGGAACTTCCTGACCGGTGAGATACTTGTGTGCGGCCTCTACCGCTTTGTAACCCTCTTCTACAACCGAGAAATATGTGGTCGCGTAGACATCGCCCGATTCGATGTAGGGAACCAGTTCCCTCGCGTACTCCAGTCCGAGGACGTAGACATCGCTTATGCCTCTCTCTTTGAGAGCCATCGAAGCGGCTATGGCGCCGGACCACCACTGGCAGGCGATCACATCGACATTTCTGCCGCTCTGGAGGAAGGCTTCCATGAAAGCCAGAGTTCCTTCTTTTGTCCAGCCGTCTATCGGTCGTTTCTCGATTATTTTCCAGTTCGGGTACTTGTTCGCAATTGAAATGAACCCCTCTTCACGCATTCTCTGAGCCGTTGTGCCGGGGTTGCCCTCGATGAGTATAATGTCTATCGAAGCATTTCCGAAGAGCTTCTCGACGAACTCGGCCTGCACGACCCCAGAACCGATCTCGGACCGTCCGATGTGAGAGATGACACCGGGATACTTTCCTTCGGGATCGGTTCCGATGCTGTTGGTGAAAGTGATTATCGGGATATTTGCCTCGTTGCAGCGGGTGACGGCCGTTCTGAGCGCCATGTTGTCGGCCGCACAGAGCAGAACGAGATCGACCTTTCTGGCGATGAAGTTCTCGACCTGTGAAAGCTGTTTGCCGGCGTCCCATTCGGCATCGGCGTAGATCAGATTGAGTCCGAACTCCTGGGCCGCCGCGTCGAGACCTCTGCGCTGCACGCTGAAAAACTCGACGGTTCCCGGTAGAAGAACGGCTACATCAGTCGCCAAAACCACTGCTACGGCCATAACAAGTAAAAGAATTACAAAAACTGCCTTCTTCATATTCACTCCTCCTGTCTTTGGATTGCCTTTTCTCATTCTCTTGAAGCACCCCCAAGAACCTCTCTGAGAAGTAGCTCTTTCTGAGCGAAGTACGCGCCACCGATGACCACGCTGTAAGGCTCGAGAACGGCCCTGCTCAAAAGATCCGGTCTGTAGAGCTCCGCGGGCAGGACTCTTTTCAGGGTGTCATCGATGATCGGAAAGATCCGGTCATACTGGTTGAACCCAATACCACCTCCAATCAACAACTTCGCAGGATCCAGAAGCATCAATGAGTTGGCGAAAGCCAGCGCCAGATGCTCACAGCCGTTCACGATTCTTTCTCTTGTCTTTTCGTCGCTTTCCATTCTCTCGAAAAGCCCTTCGACCGTTATCGGCAGATCGTTCTCCTTACAGAACGCTTCCAGTGAGTGGCCGGAGAACCAGTTTTCCAGTCGGCCGAAGCCCGAACTTTCACTCGATTCCAGAGTCCAGTCTGTCACGAATTCCCCGATCTCGCCGGCACTTCCGGCGTAACCCCTGTAAACAGTGTTATCTATGACTATACCTGCGCCAATTCCCGTACCGATGGAAACGAGAACCACATCGCCGTACTCCCTCGCCGCCCCGATCCAGGATTCGCCGAAGGCGGCCAGTGTCACGTCGTTTTCGACGAGAACGGAGATTTTGTACTTATCCTCCAGGGGCGATTTGAGATCGAGATCCCCCTGATCGAACGAAGGCATATATTTGATGACCTGAGAAGATCTGTCAACCGTTCCCGGTATTCCCAGCGTAATACCGAGTATTTTTTCTCTGCCGGCCTTCTTTATGTATCTCTCCAGCCTCTCTTCGAGCTCCTTCAATATCCCCTTTCCGTTGCGGAACAGCTCTGACGGGACCGTCTCGTGAACGAGTATGTTACCGTCGAGATCCAGCAGGGCGAATATCGCCTTTGTGCCGCCTATATCAACGCTCAATACATATTTGAAATCCGGGGAAAAGGAGAGATTGATCGGCTTCCTTCCGCCGGTGGCCTTGCTCTTCCCTAGTCCGGTCTCCGTTAAAATGCCTTTTCTCACCAGATCGTTGACGATGGAAGAGACCGTCGGCTTACTGAGGCCCGTGACTTTCGCGAGCTGCACGCGCGATGTTCGCTTCTTTTCCCTCGTTATTCTCAAAATTTCTTCTGTTCTAAGTTCCATGAGCTTCGACACCACTCGCTTCCTCCAGAACGTCCGGCCGAAACGTTCAGCTTCCACAGTCAAAGTGAGATTCGGCGGGAATTTTGCTTGATCTATCCTGTTAAGAACGTTTCTTCGATTACTGCGGGAATTTATACACAACATTGGTAAATAAAAAATACTAACCAATTTCGGTGAAATTATAGCTCATTCTTCACAAACGACAAAGGAAAGGCCGAAAGAACGGCGGTCGATCTACTAGCCACCGGATGTAAGTAAACATTGTTAGTTGTATGTAGGCGAACGCTAAGACGTGTCAGGATTGTTGGAAAACCAGCAACTCGATCGCGGACTGTTTGTGGAAAATACGCGCTCTTTTTCGTGTTTTCTATTTTCCGGTTATAAGTGCTAGAGTATTATACGGCAATCTCTTCTTTTTGCAATCGGCTTTTAGCTTCGTGGAGCATACGGGTCTGTCCGGAACGGGAGTTGTCGTTTATTATCAAACCTTGAAACGCCTTGAATCAAGGGCATTAAAAGATTCGTCGCACGGTTTTTTTATTCTGCAAGACCGTTCGATGCAAGCGGGGTGAGTCATGGATATTGACGAAAAGGTAGGGCAGAAGATCGAGAAGTGGAAGAGGGATCTACTTGATTTCTCTATGAGAAACAGATTGATAAATTTCAGGTATGGAAAGACCGGCACGCTCAAACTTCTCTCTCCCTCTGTTAACGTTATCTTCGAAACCCTTGCCGTTAGGGAGAGAGTGATTAGCTTCGTTCCAACTCCCCCACGTGAAAGCGGCAACTTCACGGATGACTTTTCCGGACATCTAAAGTCCGGCCAGGTACTTACCGAAAGGGAAGAGAAGGAGATGAACCTGGTTCTGAACAGACTGCGCCTGAAATCCAGAACTTCCTACGAAGAGATGGGTATCAACACGCTTTTCATGATTTTCGGTCTTCTGAAATGGAGAGAAAGCCCCGCGAGTCAGAATCACTTACTCTCACCCTTGCTTCTCGTACCTGTGACCATCGAGCGTGACAACATTGCCTCGCCTTACACAGTCAGGATGATAGATGAGGAGATCGTTCTCAATCCGACCCTCTGTGAAAAGCTCGAAGAATTCGGTTTGGATCTGGCTGCGGCCTTCGAGAAGGATATGGTTATCGGCAAATCGACTTTGAGCGATATGTTTGCGAAAATTTCGGAGATAATAAACCCCCTTTCCGGATGGTCAATAGTTGAAGAAGCTGTAATTGGGGTCTTTTCTTTCGCGAAACTCTCGATGTACAAGGACCTTGAAAATTATCAAGCACTAGTTTACAAAAATCCGGTTTTGAAATCTATAGCAGCCGGTAGTATCGAACCCTTTGAGGATAGCGATTCGGAATTTGTGGAAGATCTCGACAAAGCGATAGATCCAGTCAACTCTTACCAAATACTCGATGCCGATTCCAGCCAGCAGGAGGCGATTCTGGCCGTTAAAGCAGGCAGAAATCTGGTGATTCAGGGGCCTCCAGGAACGGGCAAGAGTCAGACTATAGCAAATATAATCGCCGAATGCCTGAGTCTGGGCAGAAGAGTGTTGTTTGTGAGCGAAAAGATGGCGGCTCTAGAAGTGGTTAAGCGTCGTCTAGACGGCTGTGGGCTCGGAGATTTCTGTCTGGAACTGCACAGCAGGAAAACAGGAAAAAGGACGGTCCTCAACGAACTCGATAGAGTTCTCACGCAGGCCAGACAACACGCAGTCGATACTGACCCTCTAGACAGGGAATTGATCAGGCTTAAAGAGCTGAGGACAAATCTCAACCGTTATGTGGAGGCCCTTCACAGGAAACGATCGAATCTCGGGATCTCCGCTTTCGAAGTTCATGGAAAACTCGCCGAACTCGATGGCGTGAAATCTCTCAGTTTCAGATACGAAGGTACAGGCAAACTTGACAGAGAGGAAATGGGCGTTATTCTGCATGATCTCGATCAGGTGAAGCGTTTTGCAGATATCTACCGCGATTACCGCTGCAGCCCACTCAACGCGGTCAAGGCCGACGGTCCAGATGCGCTCCTGATTATACGTATCAGAGAATCGCTTGAAGCGCTGAACGAGACGATACAAAGACTGGACAGCCTCGGAGGGTGTGAACCGGAAGATGTCGGAAGGCTCGTCGAAAGTCTTTCCAGAATAGACACTCCGCTAAATGTGATAATAAATCGAAAAGATCTCTTCCACCCGACCGAGGATAAGACTATCGAATCGGTTTCCGTGTTAATAGGACTCATCGGGGAAATAGAAAGGACTCTCCCTTCTAAATACCGCGGGATATTCCTCCAGGCCAAACGAAGTCTTCAGGAGCTGGTCTCTTCTTACGAAGCGCTCATTGAAAAAAGAACGAGAGTAGGCGAGATCACCAGAAGTCAGAGAAACATCGACACAATGAAACCATTCGAAGAAACAGTAAATCTCCTCACCAGGTATCGTGCCGGCATTCTCTCGCTCGATCACGATGAACTCATCGGCAAGTTCAAAGGCCAGTACCGTAGCTGGTTTGGAAGGTTATTAGGGCGGTACCGCAAGAAAGTAGAGCTGCTTCGTTCTCTGACTTTAAATGGTCTGCCGGACATTTCGAAGATAGTTGAAGACCTTGAAATGGCCTCCAGAGTTGCCTCTCGCGTTATACCACCCGGTTGCGTTTTTGAAGAGAGCGATCTGCTGGAGCTTTTGCTCGACTCCAGAGAGCGCCTCCTTATTCATTACCGGCAGTACGACAAAGTGAAAGCCGGGCTCGAACAGCTTGCTGGAACGTTAACTGAGCTGGCCGAACTCCTCTCGTTTGTCGGACTGATCCGTGTTCACAAAGAGCGTAGATCAGATATACCGGCGATGACTGCAGATCTGTGGCTGGACTCCGTATCTATAGAGAAGGAAAGATTGAAAACTCAACTTATGGATATTTCGACCATTGTAGATATCTCTGTTATAGCCCGGGGAGGATCGATCAGCGATTACAAACGTACCGCCAGTTTCATCCGCGAATTGACGACAGCTTCGATTCACCTCCAGGAGTGGCTTTCACTTAAGAAGAGCGTGAAAAACCTTAAGCGCATCGGACTGGAGGACTTCCTGGAAAACGCCTTCGAAGAAGGTGTAGATCCGGCCGACCTGCGAGAGGTCTTCCTCAAAGGTTTTTACAGTAGGCTCCTTTCACTCTTCTACGGAGAAGATACGATTCTCAATTCATTCTCAGGGAGTGAGCAGAACATACTCGTGGAGGAATTCAGAAGGCTGGACATCAAGCAGCAACACTACGCCAGAAAACGACTCGCTTCGCTTCTGGCGCAGAAGATACCCGTCAGCGACTTTGCCAGGTCAGGAAGCGCCGAGACCTCGATACTGAAAAGAGAGGTCGCCAAGAAGAGAAGAAATAAGTCCATAAGGCGTCTCTTCTCCGAGATACCCAACCTTCTTCAAGTCCTCAAGCCCTGTATGATGATGAGTCCACTTTCAGTCTCGGTTTTCATCGACCCGGAAAGATTTAGATTCGATCTGGTGATCTTCGACGAGGCGTCGCAGGTCTTTCCCGAAGACTCCGTCGGGGCGATCATGCGAGCCGATCAGGTAGTCATCGTCGGCGACAATAAACAACTCCCGCCTACCAGCTTCTTCAAAATATCCGAGCCGGACGTTGCGGAACTCGAAGAGGAAGAAAGCGATCTAGAAAGTCTGGAGAGCATACTGGACGAGTGCAGCACAGCCGGATTGATGGAAAAGAAACTGCTCTGGCATTACAGGAGCCGTCATGAATCGCTCATAGCCTTCTCGAATCACCATTTTTACGAAAATCGCCTGAACACTTTTCCCTCCAGTAATTTCGACGGCCCCGGCTGTGGAATTTCTATGATTTTCGTAGATAACGGCATCTACGATAGGGCCAGAAGCAGAAAGAATCAGGAAGAGGCACTCAGGGTCGCCACGATGGTCATGAATCATGCCAGAAGCAAGCCGCTGGTCTCGCTCGGAGTGGTCGCCTTCAGCGAGGCGCAGCAGATGGCTATAATGGACTGTCTCGAATTGCTCAGAAGAGAAGATCCATCACTCGAGGAGTTTTTCAAAGAGGAGTCTCCTGAACCCTTCTTCGTAAAGAACCTCGAAAATGTTCAGGGCGACGAGAGGGACGAGATGATCTTCAGCATAGGTTACGGAAGAGACCATTTGGGAAGGCTCACCATGAACTTCGGTCCCCTCAACAAAAACGGGGGCGAGAGAAGGTTGAATGTAGCCATAACAAGAGCGAGACAGAAAGTAACGGTAGTGAGCTCGATAAAGGCGGGCGATATTCCCGCCGATGTGCAGACGCCCGGTGTGCTGGCCCTGAGGGAGTACCTCAATTTTGCAGAAAGTGGCGGTCATACAGGGTTTCTTCAGAGTGAAAGGAGGAACAGGGAAGCCGATTTCGATTCACCATTCGAAGAGGAGGTCTATAGAGAGTTGACCGAATGCTCTCTCACTGTTCACAGCCAGGTCGGCTGTTCCTCTTACAGAATAGATCTCGCCGTTGTGGACGACAGGAGACCCGGAAAGTATCTGCTGGGGATAGAGTGCGACGGCGCCATGTACCATTCGGCAAGAACCGCCCGCGACAGAGACAGACTCCGCCAGAAAGTTCTGGAAAACCTCGGATGGAAAATCACGCGGGTCTGGTCCAGAGACTGGGTATTCGACAGAAAGGCAGAAAGGGATAGGCTCCTCTCCGAGATCGAGAAGGCCCGGTCGAACTCAAGTGTCGAAGGCGAATCAAATACCGTAGAAACCATACCGGAGGAGAACCTGCAAAAGCTCGAAAACGATAAACCGTCGTTGCCGGTTTATGAGAGATTCAATCCGCCTGATCTGATCGAGCTTTCGAGATCCGGAAAACTCTCGAGTGCCGGACAGTTGATACAGGCTGTGATGGAGAAAGAGGCGCCGGTACATCTGGACGAGGTCGTATCCAGAATACTCGGGCTTTATGAGAATCACCCGACACTCCTCCCCGCGATGAACCGGAACATGTATACGCAATCAGGTAGCATCTCCAGAAAGAGATTGAAGCAATATCTACTGTTCAATCTTCCGAAGGAAAAGTATGAACTCGAAGGCGACTTCATCCTGAACCGTAGCGAAACGGTCTTGCCCAGGAGAGCGACGGGCGCGAACGCAAGGAAGGCCGATCATATACCTCCTGTTGAAGTCAGGGAAGCGATAAGACTCTGCCTGAAAGATGCCTTCAGCATGAACAGGGAGGATCTGAAGACCGATGTCTCGAAGCTGTTCGGCTTCAGGAGAGTGGGAACCACGATGAACGAACTTATAGACAGAGAAATAAAGTTCCTTATTCAAAACGGTCAACTGGAAAGCGATACAGACAGACTGAGCCTGTCGGACGGCGCAAAATAGTCGATCTCAAGGGTACCATTTTTTTGCCATGCTCTGTAACGGGTACGGTATGGCTATAACAGGGGCAGCCGCATATTGTATAATACACGATATACAAACTCGGACCGTTTTGTTGCCCCTCGCAATCGGCCGGAAAGGTACTCAACATGAAAAAAGCCCTCAAGTTCTGGGATCTCGTCGCTCTAGAAATCGGCATGACGATCGGAGCCGGGATATTCGTCTATATGCCGCTCGCTTACAGGAGTGCGGGAGCGGGAACTATAATGGCTTTTGTTTTCGCCTTCCTCCCGATGGCGGTCATAATGATCAATGTCATGTTACTCGGCTCGACGCTTCCAACTACGGGGGGAACTTTCAAATACGGCGCCTTCCTTTTTTCGCCAAAAG